>DBSW01000075.1:19787-39261 GCA_002306745.1 Dehalococcoidia bacterium UBA1332
AGTTCCCGAAGAGGAGGCTGTGGTCGGTGTCAAGACCCATGCTTTGCACTATGGCACAGCTGTTTTTGAAGGTATACGTGGCAACTGGAACGAAAGATTAGGCAAGGTTGTCATATTTAGACTTCGAGAGCATTACGAGCGATTGATTCGCGGATGCCAGATTTTGCGTATCAACCTGCCGTATTCGGTAGACGAGCTATGCAAAATAACCACTGAACTGCTCGAAAAGAACGGATTTGCGGAAGATGTTTATATTCGTCCACTTGCGTTCAAAGGCGAACAGCTCGTGGCAAATTTGAATCTCAATTCCGTTCAGGATGAGTTCACATTGATTATTGTTCCGTTTGGGTCTTATATCGACAATAGTCGTCCTCTGAGATGCCAAACTTCTTCTTGGCGAAGGCCGATGGACTCCTCAATGCCTACAGGGGTAAAAATATCAGGACTATACACGACCAGTATTCTTGCAAAAACCGAAGCGTTAGCAGCTGGATTCGACGAGGCCATCTTGCTTAACCAGAATGGCACAGTTTCTGAAGGCTCTGGAGAGAATCTTTTCATGATCCGAGATGGCATTATCATCACGCCATCTGAAACTGATAACTGTCTTTTAGGTATCACTCGTGACTCAGTTATCCAGCTAGCCAAAAACGAACTTGGTATGCAGATCATTCAACGTCCTATGCATCGATCCGAGTTATACCTAGCGGATGAAGTTTTTTTGACTGGGACTGCTGCTCATCTGACGTCCGTGGGTGAATTAGATAATCGAAAGATAGGTGAGGGTCAAACAGGTCCAATCACTAAACAGTTACAGGATCTGTATTTTGCGACAGTTGTTGGAGATAATGATGGTTACGCGGACTGGTGCACTATGGTGTCCCCTTCACGCCGCTAGCGAGATGTGTTAGAGAAAACCATTGTTTAGTATTTTTTTGTGTAAATTTCTCGGTAAATGAGGATCGCATAGTTGAATATTTACCTCTCCGAAGTTCGCGATCTGTTCACAGCACATTACTTTTTTTTTGCGTTCTTAACCAGTTTAGGAACGATACAGATAACCACCGCTAATTCGGGTCTCAGAGGTCTATGGCTAACACCGTCTTTCGTTGTAACCCGTCTTGTCGGGGTGATCTTAATTACTACTGGAGTTGTAGTCTTTTTTACTCAACCGCTTTGGGTTGACGGTCCTTGGGCCGCAGGAAGTGTAGGTGCAGATTCAGCTACCCGCGCTTGGGGAAAAGTTGGTTGGAGCGAGTTGGCTGCGGCGCGTAATGTTAACGATATTCATGGTGGGCTTGACGGTATTAAGCAGGCAATCTGGTTTTCTCTTGCGGCGTTGTCAGCATTTGCTGTTTCAGTGTTTGGAGGAATGATCACTATGAAAATATTTTCAATGACAAGCACTGACCTATCACGTGCGGATCAACTTATTGGTCTTGATGATGTTGGTCTTGAAGGTCTCAGGCGTCGTTCTTATTTTTCTAATCTCCCTTCTTCATTAACCAACTTTAAATCAGAATTTCGAGAAGTTTGGACATCCGGATTGAAAGATGCTGATACTTGGAGCGTATTTAACTTGCGGCGATGGAAGTCGACGAAATGACGTCTTTCGAAGCAGAAATCTTGATTTGGTTTAATGACCTATCCGGCAAGGTAAACGTGTTTGATGATTTCATGCGAATTACTGCGAGTGATTACTTGATGCCACTAGTATTCTCGCTAGGTATGCTGGGGTTGTGGTTTTCCGGTAAGACTGCTGTTCAGAGGTCTGAATATCAGATTCAGGTGATCGTTGGGATTACAGCATTAGCACTAGCTAACGTTATCGTGTGGTTGTGCAACATTACAATCAACCGACCACGACCGTTCATCGATTATCCAGAGCAAATAAACCTCCTTTTTTATCCTCCTACCGACCCTTCTTTTCCAGCGAACCCTGTAGCCGTGGGATTTGCTGTGGCAACTGCATGTTGGGTCATTAATCGTAATTTTGGTCGGAGTATGTATGTGTGTGCTGTGTTGTTTGGTATTTCAAGACTGTATGCAGGGGTGTTCTATCCTACTGACATTATCGGAGGTGCAGCGGTCGGAATAGCTAGTTATGGATTTGCAACTTATCTTCGTAGATTTTTAGAGCCACTTGTAACCAGTTTTCTAAGACTTATACGCGGTTTATCAGCTGCTTAACACGATGCAATCTTCGTTTCAATGCACGTCGAGCTTGGCTCCTGATTGGCTTGTTGGTCCGGATTCCTGTTGAAATAGGAAATTTACGTAGAATTTTAGAGCCTTCATCGGGTTCTATAAGTTGCGGACTGCGCCCTTCAAGAATCATTGCTGGGTTTACTTCGAAAAGATTGATTGCTTCCCGCTCTCCGACTAAATTCGAAACTATATTAAAGGCGCCGGTAAGAAGTGGAGAACGAGGTGCATAAGAACTGTGCATCTCAGATGCGACAACATGAGCTATCCCATCGCTTATGAATTGTTCGGCAGTTCTTTGAACATTAGTTCCATTTCTCCCCATTATGCTTCCAGAAGCTATTTGAACAATTACTCCATCATCGACCAGATTTCGGAGGCGCTTTGGATGCCGCTGAAACTCCCGGTTGCGCTCAGGATGTGCGATTACGGGAACTAATCTTTGGGTCAGTAGCCTGCGTATCATGTCATCAGCATGAGCCGGTAGTCGTGTGAATGGTGGTTCTACAAGCAGGAATCGTGTTCTGTTAAGCGTTACAGCCTTATCTGAATCAACCAGATATTGCAGGCTTGTATCTAATCGATGGATCATCCCTGAAAGAACCCGGATAGTTCGAGAGTTGCGGCTTGCTCCATCATTTCTTAAAGCGGCGTCTAAGGTATTCGATAATTCAGGAACCGTTTCATACGCAATAGATGCTAATTCCACGTCACGATAATGAGGCGTCGCCACAATGATTTCAGTGCCGTCGAGCATGGCCATACGTGCCATTTGTAGGCTATCTTCTAATGTTGCAGGCCCATCGTCTAATCCTGGCAATATATGGGCGTGGATATCGACTCTTGGCAATATGCTGGTCCGTTCATGTCCTGGCCGTTAGGCGGCGGAAAATTTCTCCGTACTCGAAACTGTGTCCCTTAGCTACATACGCATGTCTTTCTTTTAGTTGGTTATCTATGTTTGATCCAAAAGAAAGACCCGCAAGTTGGCTTTTGTGTTTCGAGAGTGCTGCTATTTTGTTATCGATCGAGTCTGAAACATTGACAATTACATCAGGTCTGTCGGCGCCCCAAAATAATATGTGTTTTACCTTATGGGTTTGGATGTCTGCAGAGAGTTGGGCTGTGAAATGTAGGTGGTCACGGGCATACGGATATACAGCGTCTTGAACGGTAGTGCCAACGTTGCGATGATCGCGATGTTGGAAACCTTGGATACGGTGTTGGTCATGAGTGAAAATCACCTCGGGGCGGTACTTACGTATTGCATGAACAATTTCCGACAGAAAACTACGATCTGCCTCAAGTTCTCCATCTGGGTGATTAAGCTTGATGATGTCTTTTACTCCTATTACATCTGCCGCTGCCTCTTGTTCAGACGTCCTTATTTTTACGATCCGATTCGAAGTCATAGAACTGTCGTTACTGCCACTACTTCCAGTGGTGCATTGTAAGTAAGTGATTTCGCATCCTTGGGACGCCCATGCAGAAGCGGTTGCTCCAGCGCCTATCTCTGCATCATCTGGATGTGCAAACACGACCATGGCTCGTTTTGGCACATCGTGGATGACTTGGTATGGGCTTTTCTGCTCTTTTGTCGAAAAAGCGTATGTCATGGAATCTCCCAGTAAATTTAGCCATTTGCTTTTTGGGTTTGAGCTGATTCATGATATCTATTCTATTTGATTGGCGAACTCGACGTTATCAGATCATTACTTGATGTACCCGACCTAAAAGTTTTTATTGCATATAAACTTAAACTTCCCATTGGATTGTTTTTCAAAAATTAATTATTTAAAACAGATTTCATTATCAGTATTAACTTGTTATTACAGGCATATTTATATTGGAGATTTACATGACCGCGATTGCCAGTTTTGATCCTGAAATAGCAGAAGTGATCGAAAATGAAAAATTACGTCAGCGCAAACAACTGGTGATGATTGCTTCAGAAAACTACACCAGTGCACCTGTGCTGGAAACCGGTGGCTCAGTTCTGACAAATAAATATGCTGAGGGTTACCCTGGACGTCGCTATTACGCTGGTTGTGAGAATGTTGATGTAAGTGAGCAACTTGCAATCGATAGGGCGAAAGAGCTTTTTGGTGCGGATCACGCTAATGTCCAACCTCACTCAGGTTCTCAGGCAAACATGGCCGCATTCTTTGCTCTGGCAAATCCCCGCGATCGGATAATGGCGATGGCTCTTGATCATGGAGGGCATCTGACTCACGGTTCCACAGTGAATTTTTCGGGGAAGCTTTATGAATTCAGTCATTATGGTGTTGATCCGGATTCCGAGGCAATTGATTATGGGGCAGTGCGTCAGCAGGCTGAAGAATTTAAGCCTGCTGTAATAATCGCTGGCTACACAGCGTATCCGATGATGATCGACTTTAAACGATTCCGAGAAATTGCAGATCATGTTGGGGCTTACCTACTGGTTGACATGGCGCACATTGCTGGACTTATTGCTGGTGGCGTTCATCCGTCACCTGTCAATTATGCCGACATAGTGACAAGTACGACACACAAAACTCTTCGTGGTCCCCGTGGGGCAATGGCCCTTACTACAAAAGATTTAGAACGAAAATATAATTCAGCAGTGTTTCCAAATATGCAGGGTGGTCCGATGGAACATACAATCGCAGGAAAAGCTGTGGCGTTTAAAGAAGCTATGCAGCCAGAATTCAAAGATTACGCCAGTCAGATTGTGCAGAACGCAAAGGCACTCTCTAACGGATTGGCTGCAGGTGGATTAAGAATGGTCGCTGGCGGAACTGAGAATCACATGATGCTGGTTGATACCCGCTCTGTATCAATGACAGGTCGAGAAGCTGAGGCTGCTTTGATATCTGCCGGCCTCGTTGTCAATAAAAACACTATTCCTTTCGATCCTGAGCCTCCGATGGTTACATCTGGAATTCGAATTGGAACGGCTGCACTTACATCAAGAGAATTTAAAGTTGGAGATATGGAAAACGTAGCTGGCTACGTTCTTGATGCATTGAAGTTACATGGCAACGAAGTGGGGCTCAAGCGACTAGGGGATGAAGTCGCTAAATTTGCAGAGCAATTCCCGGTACCGGGTCTGGATAGTTGAGTTTTTGCATGTCATCTATGCTAATCAGGGTTGAATTTTATTGTTCGGTCGAAAAGTTATTGGTCGGCAGACCGTAATAGCATGATAAACTTGTATAGCTACGAGCTAATTATTAGAGAATATGGTGGATCGTTGAGAAAGTATGAACTAGTCTGGATTCTAAGTGGCGATGCTGGAGAAGAGCAATGCACGGAATCTACCGATAAAATCACATCAATGGTTAACGATGCTGGTGGTGTAGTTTCCAGCATCGATGTTTGGGGCAAGCGAACATTGGCTTACCCTATTCAGAAGAATACGGAAGGTTACTACCTCCAAGCTAATTTTGAACTCGATGGGACAAAAGCTCCTGAAATTGAGCGTGCGATCGATGCCAATCAGTCGATTATTCGTCACCTGTTAGTCCGTGACGAGGTCGAGTCGGTGGGTGTCGATTAAACAAATAATAGACTTCGAATTGTAGCTGTTCACGAGTGAATTTTAATTGAGTCTTAATCAGATACTCCTCATAGGCCGGGCAGGGAACGATCCTGAGATGCGTTACACACCTAGTGGCACGCCTTTTACCAGTTTTAGCCTTGCTGTAAACAATAATAGGCGTGATCCAAACGGTGACGGTTGGATCGAAGAAACCGAGTGGTTTCGGGTTACCGCATGGGAACGTCAGGCAGAATTGGTAAATCAATATCTCGCAAAAGGTCGCCGAGTTTTTGTTGACGGTAGGCTTTCTACTCGTCAATACACGAGCAGCTCGGGCGAAGCGCGTACATCGTTGGAAGTTCGAGCATTCAGAGTAGTTTTTCTTGAATCTGCTGGCGGTGACACAACGGAAACCGGTGAGCCTCTAGGCGCACAATCATATTCATCAGGAGATGCGACTCAGCAGACTACGACTGAAAATAACCCATCAGAAGACGTGGAGGAACTGCCTTGGTAGCAGTTTCCTTTGGAATGACCCAAATAAGTTGTTAGGCCACTCCACTGTCCTTTCCGCGAGGTAACAAATGACAACCCCCCGAACACCCCAAGCAGGTGGTAACCGCCCACAATTCCGACGTGGAGGTCGACGCCGACGTCAGTGCTACTGCAAAGAAACTAAAGTAGATTACAAAGATGTTTCAAGCCTTCGCAAGTTCATTACTGATCGAGGCCGCATCGAACCAGGTAAGAAATCTGGTAACTGTGCAAAGTGTCATCGCAGCTTGACGATTGCTATCAAGCGTGCCAGACATCTGGCACTTCTGCCTTATGCCCCAGAACACTTCCGGGTAACGGGTGCTATTGCCACAAATTCACCTGTTTCTGAAAAAGAAGAAACTGATACAACTTCAGATGAGGAATCTTTAGAACTCACAGAATCAGTGAATGAGCAAGTTGGGACCGAAGAATTGGAAGAAACCGAAAAACTTGAAGTGACGATCGAAGATTCTATTGAACCTGAAAATACTGAGGAAGCGAAAGCATCAGACGACGAAGACAAGTAAGCCTTTCTCTCTGAACGATTGACGCGAGCGACGGTCGGTGTAAAGCATCAATAGTTGCCGGTCAAACTGCCTACAAGTGCCGAAAATGTCCACATCAGATAACAATTTAGACCGGAATGATAGTCAAGAGAATCTCTCTCTACAACCCACCCCAATTCCTGATTATGAGGCTGGGCGACGAAGTATCACCGTACGTGGTGGAAAAACTCGCCGGCAGATGGTTCAAGACGAAAAGATCCAACAGTCGAAAAGCCGCCCCTTTATTTATGTAGCTGTTTTATTACTGATGGGTTTACTCGCGATTCCCATTTACGCCTATTTCCAAAACTATGTGTTTCCCCCACGCGAGTTGGCTCTTCGTGTCGAAGATACTGTGTACACCCGTGGAGATGTTGTGAACTTCATACGTTTCAATCAACGGATGAGTGAAAATCTTGGTGTGCCTTTCGAAGTGGGTAACTCGTTGTTCGAGGCTTTGCATACACTACAGGAAAATGAGCTTGCATTCCAATTGGCTCCGAAAAACGGAATTTCAGTCTCGTCTGAGGATGTTGATGAACGCCTAGATTCGATACTAGGATTTGTGGCTGTAACTGTCGCTGAGCGAGAGTCAAAGGAGTACCAAGATAACGTTGAAGAAGCAAAGCGCCAGTTTATACATAAAATTGGAATACAAGAAGAAGTTTTTCGAGACTTCATACGTAAGAGCATGTTTAAAGAACGTCTTCGTGACGTTGTAGCGGATACTATTCCACGTGTCCAGGCACAGGTACATATGTACGAGATCGCCAAGTGGGATAATGACTTAGACCAACGCAGAGCGATCGAACGAGATCTCGCTGCTGGTACACCAATCGAAAGCATAGTGTCTAATCACACCGATGACCCCAACTACCGGCGAGATATGGGAGATAGAGGTTGGACGCCATATGGCATTCACCCAGAAATTGACGCTTTACTTTTTGGACTTGATGGGGATGGCAACCGACTTCTGCCTGTGCGCACGCCTAGCTCTCCCCGATTTGATGAGGAGAATAACTGGTGGAGTTATCTGATAGTCGAAGAAGTTCAGGATGCACGCGAAGTTGATTCAGAGAACTTTGAGGCTTTGACGACCCGTGGGTTGACGATCTTTTTTAATGAAGAGCGTAAGAACTTCGACTTATTCATGGTTTTAGATAGTGAAATATTCAATTGGGTTAATGCTCAAGTTCGTCTTTCAGCATTAATTCCTACTCCGACCCCGGCACCATTCAATCCTGCGCAGATACCGCAATAGAAGTAGGACATAATGGAGCATTCATCAGAACCGTATAATCTTGTAACTCCTATTGGTTTGTTGGGGCTTGGAGTCGTCGGCTCAGCGGTTGTAAAGGCTATTGAGACTCGTGAAAAATTAGGTGATTCGCGGGTTTCACTTGATGTTGTAGCGTCGGTTGTGCGAGACGCTTCGGTGAAACGTGATGTGCCAGTCGATTCTTCTAAAATATCGACTGATCCGAATTCAGTCATCGTTAATCCTGAAATTCGTATAGTTGTCGAACTCATGGGAGGCGAAACTCCCGCTTTTGAATTCATTAGCCGTGCCCTCCAGGCTGGTAAGCATGTGGTAACCGCGAACAAAGAGGTGATGTCTAAGCGCGGAAGTGAATTACTGACAACTGCTAGAACGCACGGAGTTCACTTGCTATATGAGGCGAGCGTAGCGGGAGGGATTCCGATAATAGGTCCACTCATGAATGATCTATCTGCAAACAAAATCATGAGCATACGCGGCATCATTAACGGTACAACAAATTTTATACTCACGAAGATGGCTCACGAAGGAGCTGATTTCGATGATGTCTTGTCCGAAGCTCAGACGCTTGGTTATGCGGAAGCCGACCCTACTGCAGACATTGATGGCTTTGATGCTATGTACAAACTTTCTGTTCTTGCCCGCCTTGCCTATCAGACAGAAGTTCCTGTTGAATCCATATACCGTGAGGGAATAACGAAGATTCATGCCAAAGATTTCCGTTATGCGCGTGAGCTTGGCTATACAATCAAGCTTCTTGGAGTGGTACAAGCTAACCAAAACTTAGGCTTACTTCCTAGAGTTCATCCTGCACTAGTACCCCTTGGAGAGCCGATGGCTTCCGTGAATGGAGTTCTAAATGCGGTAGAAGTCGAGGGGGATTTGGTGGGTTCACTGTGGTTTCAAGGTCCTGGCGCAGGTCCCAACCCAACAGCGAGTGCGATAATTGGAGATATACACAAAATCGCAACGGAGGCTGTTGGCAAACAGATAATTAGAAAAGAACTAGAGCCGTTTGTTATCGCTTCTATGGAAGGTCATAAATGTCAATACTATATACGCATTACGGCTGACGATCGTCCCGGTGTACTCGCCAACGTGGCAAGAGTTTTAGGGGACGCGGAAATTAGCATTAAATCGGTTCTTCAAAAAGATACCGATGTTGATAACAATCGAGCAGACCTTGTAATAATGACTCATCCGGCACGGGAGTCTAATATGCAAAGTGCTGTGGGGTCTATTAGAGCACTCGACACAGTGGCTTGTTTCGATAGCCTGATTCGTGTCGAAACGTACAACTCCTGACATTAGGTGTAAATTTATTGTGTAGTTTCCGGTTTTTATACGGCTTGATTGGGAGCGTTATACGTTTTGTTGATGATGTCTGGAGTGATTGAAAGGTATCGACAGTTTTTACCTGTTTCTGATGCGACACCCAATGTCTCTTTAGGCGAAGGTAGTACGCCGATTGTTCGGTCGCAGAGAATTGGTGACTCTCTCGGTTGCAGCGATCTCTACTTCAAGTTGGAGGGCTGTAATCCAACTGGCTCGTTTAAAGACCGTGGGATGGTAATGGCTATCGCCAAAGCTCTAGAGAACGGTAAGAAACGAGTAATTTGCGCATCGACAGGTAACACTAGTGCATCTGCTGCGGCATATGGTGCTAGATACGGGCTTGAAACTCTGGTGCTTGTTCCAGCTGGTGAAATTGCTTTGGGCAAGCTTGCACAGGCAATGGCGTATGGTGCAAGGATACTTGCAGTAAACGGTAGCTTCGATGACGCTTTAAGTATCGTGCGAGATATTGTTGAAGTGATGGATATAGAGCTTGTTAACTCAGTTAATCCATACAGAATCGAAGGGCAGAAAACCGCTGCTTTCGAAATCGTAGATCACCTTGGTGAATCTCCAGAATATCTTTTCATTCCTGTCGGTAACGCCGGGAACATATCTGCCTACTGGAAAGGCTTTATAGAGTATCAATCTAAAGGACTTGTAAATAAAACACCGCATATGATGGGATTTCAGGCTGCGGGTGCAGCTCCAATTGTTCTAGGAGAACCCGTGCTTAAACCTGAAACTATTGCCACCGCAATTCGAATCGGAAATCCCGCTAGTTGGGATAAAGCGATAAATGCTCGCGATGAATCGGATGGCATTATCGACATGGTCGAAGATGACGAAATTATTGCGGCATATTTGAGACTTGCTAGAGAGGAAGGGATATTTTGTGAACCAGCTTCTTCTGCATCGGTTGCAGGTTTGATAAAAGTTTTTGAACAGGGTGTTGACCTATCTGACAAGACTGTAGTTTGCGTTCTGACTGGTAATGGACTTAAGGATCCCGGGACTGCTGAAAAGCGCGCACTGGTAGAGCTAGAGTACGTGGAACCTGATATAGATTCTGTAATGAACGCAATGAACAATGAAAGTTAGATTTTTGTTAACAAAATCAAGAACGATAATTGATATAGCAAGGATCTGTATTTAGCTTGTCATCCTCAACAGTTGAGATTCAACATGGAACCTTTCTAGATTTGGAAGTTCCTTGGCAGAAACTTTTGGCTGACTGTGACGAACCAACTTTTTTCGACACTATGATTTGGCACAAGACGTGGTGGAAAGAATTTGGTAACGATGCAGACTTAAAACTGCTCATATTGCGCTCATTGAGTAATGAACCTTGTTTGATCGCACCTCTTATGATGAAAAAATCCGAAATCAGTTTTATAGGGGGCACTGATCTTGTTGATTATCATGACTTTTTGACTCAGGAGCCGCAACAATATGAATATATCGATGCGGTAGTTGATCGGCTAACAAGAATGGAGAGCGTAAATAAAATTTCACTATCGTCTATACCTGATAATTCTCCGACCATTAAACATTTTCGAGAATCGGCTGAGCTGCATGGTTGGGTAATATCTGTAGAACAAGAAGATGTGGCTCCTAGGATGCAGTTGCCATCTTCGTATGAAGATTACATGTCAGGGCTACGAAAAAAGGATCGACATGAGCTTCGGCGTAAACTAAGACGATTACAAGACTCTGGTGAATTCTCGCAAATAGAGCTGCGGTCTCCAGAAGAAGTCTCAATTGCGATGGACGATTTTATTCGGCTTCATCGTATGAGTACTTCTGAAAAAAATGAATTTATGACATTTGAGCGTGAGCAATTTTTTACCAAAATAGCCATCGAACTTGCCCGTGAAGACATGACAAGGTTGACCTTTTTGGAATTTAATGGAGATAGAGTGGCAACCTCATTATCTTACGTTTGTGGTGGTGTGCGTTACTTATATAACAGCGGTTACAATCCTAATATGTACCGGTTATCGGTTGGTTTGTTAAACCACCTAATGTCAATAAAGTCATCGATCGAAACCGGTATAAGGGTATTTGATTTCATGCGCGGGAATGAATCCTACAAATATCACCTTGGTGGTATTGATCGGAAAGTTTTTTCTATTACAGCTAGTCGTTAGGTTACTCTTGTGGTTTTTTGGAGGTATTTCAGTTCTCAATGAGGGTTGCAGTAATAACAGTACATGGTTGCCCTGTGCGCCAAGCTGGCAGCAAAGATTCGGGGGGTATGAATATTTATATCCTCGAAATGGTAAAGCGGATGGCCGCTCGTGGGATTCAAGTCGACGTGTTTACACGTCATCATGATCCACTGGACCCTGAAGTTGTAACACTTTCGCCTGGAGCTAGACTCATTCATCTTCCGTCTGGATCTCCGTCGATCGATAAGACTGGACTTTATGACCTTCTCCCAGAGTTCTCTTCGCAAATGCGTCGATTCTGCGTAGATAATAGGCTTGGTTATGAAATAGTGAACACGCATTATTGGCTTTCAGGTTTGGTCGGCATACGCTTAGCTTCTGAATGGGGGGTGCCTCACATAACCAGTTTCCACACTATGGCTGTGCTGAAACAATTAAGCCGTCCGGAAGAAAAAGAAGTGCCACAACGTTATTCTTCTGAAATTGAATTGGCATCTGCTGCAGATTCAATAGTTGTATGGACGCAAAACGAGAAAGACTCGATTGTGAAGTACACTGGGATTAATGGCTCCAAGATCCGAATCATTCCTCCTGGTGTTGATCTTGGAAGATTTAGGCCGATGTCCAAAGTCCAATCTCGTGCACACCTTGGTTATGGGAGTCAGAAAAATATTCTTTTCGTTGGACGGCTTGAGCCGCTTAAAGGTCTGGATAGGCTGTTTAAGGCAATTGCCAGTCTTAAAAACTCTTCTCCCGTAATCCTTAATGTTGTTGGTGGAGATGATAATTCTCTGGAAAAGACTAGACTTAAAGCAATCTCAGAACAGATGAACATTACGAAATCTGTGCGGTTCGTCGGATCAGTTAGTCAAAACGATCTTCCTTATCATTACAGTGCTGCAGACATTTGTGTATTGCCCTCTTATTACGAAAGTTTTGGTTTGGCAGCTCTTGAAGCATCTGCCTGTGGGCGTCCGGTTGTGGCGTCAGATGTAGGGGGATTGCCAACCATAGTTAGTAACGGTATTTCAGGTTTCTTGGTACCTCCGAATAGAATCGACCTGATGGCAGAAAAACTCCGTGATTTACTTGAAAATGATCTTTTGCGTCACCGTATGGGTGTAGCTGCACGAAGATCCTCAGAATCATTTAGTTGGGATAGGTCCGCCGATTCTTTGTTGGAAAGTTATAGGGATCTTGTGCCTAAGCCAAAATTATCGGCTTCATCAGTGGCGGGTGGCTAGAGTATTAATTCCCACCAACTGATTCGGCTAACCTCGGCGAAACCGAGAGACTTATATACTTTGATCGCTGCAGTGTTATTTGAATCTACATCAAGCTCAATAGACTTAACACTTTTTTGAATAAGTTGGTTGCAGCAGACTTCTATAATGGTCTTACCCAAGCCTTTTCTGCGAAATTCTGGACGAACACCGGTCATTTCAATACGTCCAATTTTTTCTTTTTTTCTTTCGTAAACATCACTCCAACAATAAGCTACAAATTGTTCGCATGAATTTTGTATAAATGAAATATTTTCAACTGCAAAATCGTTGGATAGTATTCGGTATCTGACCTCATCTTCTGTGTTGGGTGAATAACCGAAGTGTCCAGTAAAAGCAGCGTTTTGAATTTCCGTTAAATTCGGTATATCGCTGATTCCAATCATCGTTCTAACTTTGTACCCATTTGGGATTAATGCAGAAGTTTTGGGTGTGTTGGTAGATAAGAGTTTTAAATAAGTGCGAACTTTTGTGGCACCTATTTGTCGTAGAAAATTTTCGAGCTGGGTTTGGTTGTCTTTTGTCGGAACGTGTGCAATCGGTGCTTCTTTAGCAGCTACGTGCGTACCCCAATTGACCAAATTTTTCAATATTTCTATATCGGTACTTTTTGATCCAAACCCAATAACTGAACGCCCTATATTCACTTCAGGTTCGACTATAGCGTATGCGACTATATCAATTCCGTCATGTACTAGAGCTATGTTGCGTTCGGGTTGAACACGAGGAAAATTTAGAGCGACTGTTAGATTCTGGACGTTTGCGGGCCAATTTTTGTGACCATGCATGCCAATTGCGTTAAGTAGTCGCTGAAAAGCCTCAAGGTCATTCCATTTGAAGTTACGTATTTCCAGATTTTTATGTTTGGACAACTAATTATTGCTCGATTTGGAATATTTCAACCCTTTAAGAGCATTCCTAAGATTGAACGTCTGAGTGTTATCGAAAATCCTTGTTCTTATTAGATTACGCCCTAACAGGTGATCGCAATTGCTTATACATAGCTGAAACATTTATAATTTGAAGTTGTTAAACGCTTTGACCGGGAGTAGTATCGAGCAGTTTACGTTTTTTAGAGAGTCGGAGATCGCTGAAAATCCGGTGCCTAACTGCCGAGAACTCGCCCGTGAGTGGTTGATCTGACGACGTTATAACGTAATAGGATCAAACGTGTATGGCCACGTTACGGCTGATTGAGTGGTCTGTTCAGTTAACTGAGTTCAGGCAATTTAAGGTGGTACCGCGGGATGTACGTCTCGTCCTTTATTGAGGGACGAGATTTTTTTTTTGTCAATCATAAGTCTGACCTTTTGTTGATGGAAGGTAATTGGAAGTAAATAGGACAGAATTGCCGGGGGAACCGACAATTCTGCGAGGAAAGCGATATGTCTAAGCACCTCAGTGGAAGTCAAATAGTTTGCGAAGCTCTGATTAAAGAGGGCGTTGACGTCGTATTTGGCATTCCGGGCGGGGCTATTCTTCCGTTATATGGAGTACTATCTCAATATCCTGACCTCCGTCACATATTATCTAGGCACGAGCAAGGTGCTGCTCATTCAGCCGATGGCTATGCACGATCCACGGGTAGGGTTGGGGTTGCATTTGCGACATCTGGACCAGGAGCAACTAATCTTGTTACGGGTTTAGCGACGGCTATGATGGATTCAGTTCCAATGGTTGCCATTACAGGTCAAGTTGGTCGTGCGGCTATCGGTACTGATGCGTTTCAAGAGGCTGATATTACCGGAGCGTCAATGCCACTTACTAAGCATAACTATCTTGTTATGAGGGCTGATGACCTTGGTGCTACGCTACACGAGGCTTTTCATATCGCCCGTACTGGTCGACCCGGACCTGTACTTATAGATATTCCTAAAGATGTATTTACGGAAATGGGTAACTATGATCCTGATGCTTCGTTAAACCTGCCCGGGTACAAAATACCTGGTAAGGCGAAGGAGCACGAGGTCAACGCCGCGGCGAAGCTAATAAATGAATCAGAAAGACCGGTTATTCTTGCAGGTCACGGGGTGATTCTGTCACAGGCATTTGATGAACTTAAGCAGTTCGCAGAGAAAGCGCAAATTCCTGTCGTTACCACATTGCTTGGAATATCTTCTTTTCCAGAAGACCATGTTCTCAGCACTGGTTTTCCTGGAATGCACGGAATGGCATATGCATCTTTAGCGGTAGATCAGGCCGATCTGATCATCAACTTTGGCAGTCGATTTGATGATCGTATTGTTGGCGATGCCAAAAGATTTTCTAGGAAATCGAAAAAGATACACGTTGATATTGATCCAGCTGAAATCAATAAAACGATTCAGGTGGACGCCCAAGTTGTTGGCAACATTAAAGACGTTTTTGGACAATTATTGCCGAAAGTTAAGCAGAATACTCATGTCGAGTGGTTGCAACATATCGAGCACTTAAAGGCGGAGCATCCGTCTTTGCGTATTCCTGAAAGCGATAGGCTTATGGGACAGCATGTTGTAAAAGCGCTTTCTGATGTAACTAAGGGTGAAGCAATTATCACCACTGGAGTTGGGCAACACCAGATGTGGGCAGCTCAGCATTATCAGTTCAAGAATGCTAACTCATGGCTATCGTCAGGGGGGGCAGGTACGATGGGGTATGAAGTTCCATCGGCGATTGGAGCGCAGGTAGGGAACCCTGATAAATTGATCTGGTCAATATGCGGTGACGGTGGTTTTCAGATGACAATGATGGAACTAGCCACCGCTGTGGAGAATAATTTGCCGGTTAAGTACGCGATCTTGAATAACAATCATCTCGGAATGATCACTCAGTGGCAAGATTTCTTCTATGGCGGTGATTTTCAGGCGGAAACCTACACCGCAAACCCTGATTTTGTAAAACTTGCTGAAGCTTACGGTATGAAGGGCATACGAGTTACGAAGCAGGATGAACTTGAAACCGCGATCGCAGAGGCAAACGCTTATGATGGACCTGTTATAGTCGACTTTGTTATTGAGAAAGTTGACGATCTTTATCCGATGATTCCAGCCGGTCAGAGTATTGAAGAGTTGATCGAGGAACCTAACCAATGACGTCAACTAACCGAACACAGCAAAGAACAATATCGGCTCTAGTGCAGGATAAGCCTGGAGTGCTAGCGCGCATATCTGGTCTTTTCCGAAGGCGCGGATTCAACATTGCTAGTCTTGCGGTTGGTCGGTCAGAAACTTCCGGTCTATCACGTATGACTTTCGTGGTAGAGGGACCAGAAGAAGTCGTCAAACATGTAGCCGCACAACTCGACAGACTAATCGATGTCGTTGAAGTACGCGATATCACAGAGAGCAATATCGTTTGGCGTGAATTAGCTTTAATTAAGGTCAAGGCTCCAGCTAAGACTCGTGGAGAAGTTCTTGAACTTACAAATGTTTACCGTGCAAACGTCATTGACATAGGCGTGCAAAGTTTAACTTTGGAAATCTCTGGTGGTCGTCAAAAGATTGATTCACTTATAGAACTGTTACGAAAGTTCGGATTATTGGAGGTTATTCGAACTGGTAGAGTCGCCACTTTGCGTGGCACCCTAATTGAGGGTGAAAACGATGGATTGTTCCAATCCGATGCTAGCAGCCCGACGTACATACTTCCTGTTACTTCTGGGGAGTCTGGAAGCGTTTAAAACCTCATCAAAACAACCTCCGGGGATTCCGGCGGAACACAACAACAAGCCCTAAGGCTAACTATACGAAATGGCTAATCTTACTTACGACAAAGATATTGATGATTCGATACTTCGCGATCAAACGATCGCTGTTCTTGGTTATGGTTCACAAGGGCACGCCCATGCGTTGAACTTAAAGGACAGTGGCTTTAATGTGATTATTGGTCTTTACGAAGGCAGTCGCAGTAAGCAGGTTGCTGAAGACGCTGGGCTCAAGGTCTACTCGAATGCTGCGGCTACTAAAAAGGCTGATCTTATTGCGTTCTGTCTACCAGACACTGTTCAGAAAAAGGTTTACGAACAAGATGTAAAGCCTAACTTAACAGAGGGTAAGACACTATTGTTCGCACACGGCTTCACTATTTTCTACGAACAGATTAGAGCACCTGAAGGCGTTGATGTTGTGATGATTGCACCAAAGGCTCCCGGTCATCGCGTTCGTGCCGTATTTGAGAGAGGCCTCGGTGTTCCTTGCCTAATTGCGGTGCACCAAGATGTTTCTGGTAAAGCTCATGAAGTAGCACTAGCATATGGGAAGGGTGTAGGTGGAGGTAGGGCTGGGATTCTTGAGACCACGTTTAAGGAAGAGACAGAAACTGATTTATTTGGCGAACAGGCTGTCCTTTGCGGCGGTGTAAGTGAGCTGGTTAAGACAGGTTTTGAAGTACTTGTAGAAGCTGGTTATGAGCCTGAGTCTGCGTATTTTGAGGTGTTGCATGAACTCAAACTTATAGTTGATCTCATGTATCAGGGCGGACTTGGTCACATGCGTTATTCAATATCAGAAACAGCAGAATATGGGGATTATAGTCGTGGTCCGGTGGTAATTGATTCGAAGGTGAAAGACAACATGCGAGAAGTGCTGCGACAGATTCAGTCTGGTGAGTTTGCTAGGGAATGGATCGCCGAAAACGACGAAGGTCAACATAAGTTTAAGCAAATGCGTTCTGATAACGAAGATCATGGAATAGAGAAGGTCGGTAAAGAGCTGAGGGATATGATGCCTTGGTTGGAGTCGACTACATAGATCTTAGTTATTTGTAGTAATGATTTCGTTGGTTAGATCGAATTGACCGGCGTTAAATCCCACGAGGTAACTAGTCTCAAATAGGTCGATTGCTGAAGGGATTCACATGGTGCAAATGGGTGATACACAAGACAAAGTAATAATTTTCGATACGACTTTACGTGATGGCGAGCAATCTGCCGGTGCTGGACTAACAGTCGAAGAAAAACTTCGTATCGCTCACCAACTGAATAAGTTGGGTGTAGATGTTATAGAGGCAGGATTTGCTGGTAGTTCACCAGGCGATTTTGAAGCTGTTCGGCGAATAGCTAACGAGGTAAAAGGTCCAATCATTACCTCACTAGCGCGTGCGGTTGATGCTGATATAGATGCTGCTGGAAAGGCTTTGGAAGGGGTAGATAACGCGCGTATTCACACCTTCCTTTCTGCTTCTGATATTCATTTAATGCACCAGATGCGTAAAGACCGTGAGTCGATAATGGGTATGGCTGTTCGGGCTGTTGAGCGAGCAAAGACATATGTTGAGGATGTTGAGTTTTCACCTATGGATGCTTCACGCACTGAACCAGAATATCTCTACACGATGCTTGAAGCGGTTATTAATGCCGGTGCCACTACCGTAAATATTCCTGACACTGTGGGTTATTCAACACCTGAGGAGTTTGGATCTTTAATACGCGGAATCCGAGAAAACGTTCCAAATATCCATAAGGCGGTGATCAGCGTTCACTGTCATAACGATCTAGGGATGTCTTCTGCTAATTCACTAGCCGCTATCGAGAATGGAGCTCGGCAGATCGAGGGCTGCATTAACGGTCTTGGTGAACGTGCTGGAAACGCCGCACTTGAAGAGGTGATAATGGCACTTGAGACGCGCCCAGATCATTATAAGGTTGAGACTAATATTAATTCGCGCGAAATCGGGAACTCTAGTCGTATGGTTAGTTCGATATTTGGGATTCCAGTACAAGCGAATAAGGCGATTGTAGGTCAGAACGCATTTAGGCATTCTTCTGGTATTCATCAAGACGCGTACCTTAAGGAGCGTACGACCTTCGAAATCATGGAGCCCGAAACGGTTGGCTGGCGAGGTCAGGCGATTGTTCTCGGCAAGCTTTCAGGAAGAGCCGGACTGCGATCGCGGCTACACGAATTGGGGTATGAGCTTACAGATGAACAATTGGCGGATGTTTTTATATCATTCAAGGATCTCGCAGATAACAAACGAGAAGTCACGGATGTTGATCTGGAAGCATTGATGTCAGAACAGCATCGTATGGTCGACACTGATCGTACATATAAAGTTGGGTCGGTTCATGTTGTTTGCGGCAACGATACGGAGCCTGAAGCTAAGATAACTCTAGATTGTCCGGACGGCGAATCACGAACTGTTAAATCGAAGGGTACTGGACCGGTCGACGCAGTATGTAAAGCTATCGATCATGTTGTAGACCTAGATATTGAGCTTACTGAGTTTGCTGTATCTGCTGTGACGGAAGGAATCGACTCGCTCGGAGAGGTTACCATTCGAGTCGCAAAAGACGGCTCTATCTATTCTGGTCGAGGTTCGGATTCTGACATTGTTGTAGCGTCTGCTAAGGCGTATGTAAATGCTATTAATCGTCTGATAACAATTGGTGTACAGGATCGTACTGCTTCAACAGGTGTGGTCTGAAATCACGTCAGTGAATTATTTAACTAATAACGGCAAAAACGGGAGTGGTACACAATAAACTCAATACCGCGTTATTTGCGTTACCATTCCTGCCGGATTTATATATGTGGGGGTTACGCTCGCACGAACAGTTAAGTTAGTTATGGGAGTAATTTGCACATGGCAAAAACCATGTTTGAAAAGATCTGGGAACA
>DBSW01000074.1 GCA_002306745.1 Dehalococcoidia bacterium UBA1332
ATTCAGATAGAAACCGGCTAAATCACTACATCAACATCGAGTTCGAGGGCCCTTTGCTTAATGGCGACATATTGGCTGTTCTCTACAGGGACACCGCGCGACAAACGATCTTGCATGGCATCAGCTTCGGGGTCCCCAGGCACAAGTACACCATCGAATCCTGGTAGTGTCGGAGTAGAGTGAAGTTCACTGATCATCTCATCCATCATAGATTTAAAATCGTCAACGGGCCGAAATCTTGAAATATCTACTGCCATCACCCACGTCATATTCTGTCCTCTATCCAGAGAAGCCGAATAGCCTCCTCCGGACAAAACACCACACATGATATCGACCAACACAGCTAGGCCGTAGCCTTTATGAGAACCTTGCTCGCGGGTATTGCCAAGGGGATTAAGTGCCCACGAATCATTCTCACCATTGGGTGGGTCAATGATCGCAGCACCCTCATTTGCAGTAACCGCCCATCCAGCTGGTATTGGTGCACCAATCCGATGAGCTAGCCCTATCTTGCCACTAGCTACTGTGCTAGTCGCCATATCAAGAAAGAAATCTCGTTCTTTACCAGCAGGCGCAGCAAATCCTATTGGATTTGTACCCAGCATTTTTTTTCCGCCTAAAGCAGGACGCACTGCTGGAACTGCAGAAGTCATCGACATGCCAATCATGTCATGATCAAGCGCCATAGATGCATAATATCCGACCATCCCGACATGATGACCATCTTTGATACTAACCATTCCTAATCCATGGCTCTTTGCTTTATCTATAGCAATTTCCATACCTTCATAAGCGGAAATCAAACCAATCCCATTACATGCACTTACAAGGGCAGTCGTACTAGATTCATTAATTATCTCGGTCTTTTGAGGGACAGTGTAAGTACCATCTTCCGCACTTCGAGAATATCCAACCACGTTGGAAACACCGTGAGTATCGACTCCTCTAACACTAGCAGCAAGTAAAACCTTTGCAGCTATATCGGCATGACGATCTGAGCAACCAACTGCGGCAAAAATCGAAGTCAATTGTTTTTGCAGTGCTTCAGCACTCACACGGGTTGAATTCGAGTCGTTGAGTTTGACTTTGATTTGCATCTTATTGAGAACGGGCTCCGAGTAACTTCTAAATAAATACCTCTACACCCAATGCCATGGCTCTCGCCCGTATCTCGTCGTATTGACTATTCTCCACAGGTACACCGTTTGCAAGACGATCATCTTCGAAGTCCGCCTCAGGATCACCGGCTACTAGCACTCGATCTTCTCCTGGCAACGTAGGAGTAGAATGCAGGTCGCGAATCATGTCGTCCATCATGGCCTTGAAATCGTCAACATCGCGGAATTTCGCTATATCGATTGCCATAGTCCAAGTCATGTTTTCGCCCCCGGCAAGCTGCATCCCAAATCCACCACCCGAAAGTACGCCGCAGAGTATGTCGACCATCAGACCAAGGCCATAGCCCTTGTGTGAACCCTGCTCACGAGTCCCACCCAGTGGATTCATAGCCCAGTCTTCTCCCCTATCTCCTCTTGGTTCAGTCAATGGCTCACCCTCGGCAGTGACAGCCCAACCAACTGGCATCTGAACTCCCAAACGTTTCGCCAAAGCAATTTTGCCGCTGGCTATGGTCGAGGTCGCCATATCAAATATGAAGTCGCGCTCATCACCTGCAGGTGCACCAAACGCGATTGGATTTGTACCAACCCTTGGTCGAGCCCCAAGTGCAGGTCTAACGGATCGGCTAGCGTTAGTCATTGCCATACCGATCATATCTTCGGCGACCGCCATCATTGGGTAATAACCGACCATGCCAATATGATGCCCGTCACGAATAGTAGACATACCTACTCCGAATTTCTTGGCCTTGGCAATCGACATCTCCATTCCCTGATGAGCAGCAACGAAACCAAGACCATTGCCACAACTCAACAAAACCGTAGTCTCAGTTTCTGAAATTACCTCTACTGTTTGAGGAACTACATAAGTCCCGTCTTCTATTGATTCTGAGTACCTTACGACGTTACCTACACCATGGGTTTCGACCCCCCTCAAACTTGAAGAAAGTAGGATCTCAGCGGTGATCTCAGCATGTGCTTGCGGTGTTCCAACTCCTTGCAAAATAACTGAAACTTGCTTGTGAAGATTCTCAGCAGGAACTCTGACCGAGTTAGCGTCATTGAGCTTCAAATAGTCTAGTGACAATGGTTTTTCTTTCGTTGTTCAATCTATGCGAAAAATTTCCAGCATCATGATGTATTAAGTATGTTCCGTAACTTAGTGAGTGATTACAAATTTGTGTGGTTTGAAATATCCTGGATCTGCTTGCATGATTTGCGATACGTTTTCAATCTTATGATGAATCCAGTTGTGCGATCTATGCACGCTACTCCAGCAATGTTCCGACACTTAGCTCTATAGCCATATCATACAGTCGACCGCATACAGCCAAATCTTCAAAGGCAACACCCTGAGATTCAAAGAGCGTAATGTCATCATCAGAGTGTCTGGGGGTTCGTAGCCCTGCCACGATATGGTCTAGTCGCACAGCTGACTCCCATGAAAAATGTCCTAGCTCAGCTGCCCTCATCAACTCCCCACATTCGATTCGAGCTTGATCAATATCATCGCAAGCGACAAGATCAGCCTTTACGATAGCCGCGGTATCTAGTTCGCGTTTCATCCAAGAGTTGTTACCAGCCGCGTTGATGTGCATTCCTGGTATAAGCATTTCGCCCGTAATAACTGGTTCTTTAGATGAAGTTACAGCGACTAACACATCAACTCCTTCAGCAGCAGATTCTTTTGAGGCGACGGGGAAGACATTTACACCGAGACTTTCACTCATCTTATTTGCAAATTTTTCCCGCCTATCAACCGCTCGTGAAAACACTTTCACATGCTCTATCTCTCGGACAGCACAAATTGCTTCAAGCTGAGTTTCAGCCTGATATCCGGAGCCGATTATCCCAACTGAGGACGCATTTTCCCGCGCCATATACTTCGTAGCAATTCCGGATGCTGCTCCTGTTCTAACCTGTCCCATTCGACCGGCAGCAATCACCGCTAACAATCCTTCACCGTTAGTCCCGAAGAGCGAAACACGAAAGTCACCGCTTACGTATGACTTATGCCCAGCCCATCCTTTTTTTGGCCAAGTAGCCGCCATAAAATTCAATGACCCTTTACCCGCCGCGAGTCGATACCTAGGCTCATTAGGCACGTCGCCATCAGAACGTGCCTGAAAAACTTCCTCCAATGCTTCAAGTGCCATGTCCATAGTCAACATTTCATTAACCTCAGATTCGGTTAAGTACAAACGCTTAATATCATCCATTAGTAATAGTCCCTAACTATGCATACAGAATCCGCATCATTTGATCCTGCAAAACTCGCTTGAAATGTCATGTCTGACCTAGACAGACTGTCACTAGCAAATAGAATACCGCTGGTCGCACCACTTGCGTCATCACAAACTTCAGACATAACTAAGTCGGGAGAGTCAATTGACCAGGAACAACGATATTAAAGCTCTGGTTTTCGATGTTTTCGGGACGGTTGTCGATTGGCGCACCTCTATCTCAACACAGGCAGCGGTTTTTGGAGCGAAACATAATGTGACTACAGATTGGGACAAATTTGCTGACGATTGGCGCGCTGGTTATGGGGCAGGAATGGCCAAGGTAAATGCAGGGGAAGACGCGTGGAAATTGGTGGATACAATTCATAGAGAACGCCTAGAGGTGATTTTGCACGAACATGGCTTTCCGGATATCGATGAGGAAGAGCTCGCAGACTTCAATAAGGCATGGCACAGGCTTGCAGGCTGGCCTGATGCTACGAATGGTTTGAGTCGTCTTAAATCAAAGTTTGTAATTGCTTCGCTGTCAAACGGCAACGTGGCACTTCTAACCAACATGGCGAAGTATGCGAGCCTACCCTGGGATGCAGTGCTGTCCGCAGAATTAGCTAACAAATACAAGCCACACCCAAGCGTCTACCAAAGAGCCGCCGAACTTCTTGGCCTAAAGCCAGCTCAAGTGATGATGGTAGCAGCACACAACTTTGACCTGCGAGGCGCCATAAACGCCGGTCTCAAAGCAGCTCTAGTCATTCGACCAGACGAGTTCGGAGATTCCAAAGACCCTGATCTCGAAGCAGAACCAGACTTCGACTACTTCGCCAAAGATTTCCATGATCTAGCTGATCAATTAGGCTGTAAGTAATCAGCTTTCATGGAACTACCGATTTATAAATAACCTCCTAAACACCGAAAGAACAAATATGAACTGGACATTCGAAAACGCAGCACCCGTTATCGGAACAATAACGGAAGGCAATGCATGGGATGGCGAACGTTTACTGTATTCGAACATTGCCATGAACCGTATCATGTCACTTGATCCAAATGTCGGTCTCGTCGAGGTTTGGAGAGAAGACACTGAAGGAACCAATGGCTTGAATTTTGATAGTGAGGGGAATCTGTTCGGGTGTTCAGGAGGTGGAAGAAAAATTGTTCGTTTCGATCCAAATGATGAAATGATTACCATTGCTGACCGTGTAGATGGCAGGAGACTTAATTCACCGAATGACCTCGCAATCACACCTTCTGGCTCGATCTACTTTTCAGATCGTGTAGGAGACGTAAACCCTGATGTCGGAATAAATTATTCCGCAATCATTTCAGCAGAGCCACAAGAAGACGGTTCATACCAAACATTTCGAAGAACATTTGACACTTCAATGCCAAATGGTCTGATATTTTCTTCCGACTACAAGACTCTGTACGTTGCACAAAGCGATTACCTTGCCAGTGAAACTCGACAACTCCGTGCTTACCCGGTAAATGATGACGGATCACTAGGCAACTTCGAATTACTGCATGACTTTGGACCCCATCGGGGTATTGACGGCATGACATTGTCAAGCGATGGCAACATTGTCGCTTGTACGGGCTGGGAGATTTCTGGGCCCGGAGGTATGATCACTGTTTTAGACCCGTCAGGCCGGATCATTGAAACCCATCCTACACCGGCCTTACGACCAACCAACTGCACATTTATCGGTGAAGACCTCTATGTCTCATCGATAGAAGGTCACTGCCTTGTAGCACGCAATACCGGTATGACGGGTTACCTATTATGGCCGAATTAACTGACGATAATTATCGTACGAGATCTTCACTAAACAACTAAAACCCACATCATTGAAAGAATAGCAATGTCCGATTGGAAATGGACTCAAATAGCAAAACAC
>DBSW01000182.1 GCA_002306745.1 Dehalococcoidia bacterium UBA1332
AATTTGTGCTCTTTCTGGTGGGGTGGACTCTACTGTTGCAGCGGCTCTTATTCACCGAGCGATTGGAGATCGGATTACATGCATATTTGTCGACAACGGCCTTATGCGTAAGGGAGAGGCCGATCGTGTACAAAACGTGTTTGCTAGTCAGTTGGGTGTGAATTTACTATTTGTGGATGGGACCGAAAGATTTTTGCGTGCTCTAAAGGGGGTTAGTGATCCTGAAGTAAAGCGCATGAATATAGGTCGAGAATTCATCAATATATTTGAAGAGGTTGCGAATAAGATTGGTGAAGTAGATTACCTCGCACAAGGGACGTTATATCCTGACGTTATAGAGAGCATAAGCGCCGATTCCAAAGCATCTCACAAGATCAAAACCCACCACAACGTTGGTGGATTGCCTGAACGTATGGATCTAAAGCTTGTAGAGCCACTCCGTTATATGTTCAAGGATGAGGTTAGGCTGGCTGGTACAGAACTGGGCTTATCGACACAAAGTGTCAACCGTCAGCCATTTCCAGGTCCTGGTCTAGCTATTCGCATCATGGGAGAGGTCACATACGAGAAGCTCGAAATACTTCGTGAAGTAGACTGGATAGTCATTGATGAGATCAAGAATGATGACTTGTATGACAAGTTATGGCAGTCCTTCGCTGTTCTGACTAACACACAGACGGTTGGTGTGATGGGCGACCAACGAACTTATCAATACGTTGTTGCGATTCGTGCCGTAACAAGTGCTGATGCGATGACTGCCGATTGGGCGCGACTGCCGTATGACACTCTTGCTCGTATTTCTAATCGTATCGTGAACGAGGTTGAGGAGGTCAACAGGGTCGTATTGGATATCACCAGCAAACCACCAGGGACCATAGAGTGGGAATGAGATGGTAGAAATTCAATTACGAAACACAATCTACATTGAGATGAGATTTCATTGAAAGTACTACTGATCGGATCTGGTGGGCGTGAACACGCTATGGCGTGGAAACTCTCTCAGAGTTCGAAAATATCCGAACTGCTTATCGCACCAGGTAATGCAGGGACTTCTCAACTCGGAGAAAATATAGCGATTGGTGTGGATGATCATGAGAATCTGGTCAAATACGCCGTCCAACAAAACGTAGATCTTGCGGTGGTTGCACCCGATCAACCTATTGTTGATGGTCTTTGCGACAAGCTACGGGCATCGGAAGTTCCAACGTTCGGTCCTTCCGCCGTTGCGGCCAGAATCGAAGGATCTAAAATCTGGTCACACAACCTGATGACTAAATATGGGATTCCTACTGCCAAATCTCAAGCGTTTAATGACTCAGATGAAGCTTTAGACTATGGGCGATCCAGACCTGAGGGCTCCTTAGTGGTAAAGGCGGACGGTCTTGCAGCAGGAAAAGGGGTAATCCTTCCTGAAACTTATGATGAACTCGAATCTGCCGTTTGTTCCATGCTTGACGATCTAGCTTTTGGTGATTCTTCATCACATATTTTGCTTGCTGAACGGATGGAAGGCCCTGAAGTTAGCGTATTTGCCTTTGTGAATGGCGAGCATGTATCCGCGGAGATCGCTACATGCGATTACAAACGTATTGGTGATCGTGACACTGGGCCTAATACCGGTGGAATGGGGGCATACGCCCCGCCCGAGTTCTGGAACGAACAATTGGCTTTTGAGGTACGTTCAGAAATACTAGAGCCTACTGCAAAAGCTCTTGAAATAGAGGGTAGTTCGTTCTCAGGGATCTTGTACGCAGGTCTTATGATTACAAAATCTGGTCCTAAGGTGATTGAATTCAACTGTAGGCTCGGTGATCCTGAAACTCAGATTCTTATGCCGATGTTGCGGAGCGATTTGTTGGATATTTGTATCGCAGTATCAGATAACCGGTTGGATAGTTTTGACGTTGTGTGGTCAAATCGGCCAACAGTATTTGTTGTTGCAGTCTCGGATGGATACCCGGGTTCTTACTCCACTGGATACGAAATTAAAGGGGTAGAAAATGCATCAAATCACGGGATTGTTTTTCATGCTGGGACTTCGGCTCTTGCTCGTGGCAAATTGATTACATCTGGTGGCCGAGTGCTTGGTGTTTCGAGCAGCGGTAATACGATAGCTGAAGCGAGAGATGCATCTTATGCTGGTATAGCTAATATCTCGTTTAGAGGTATCAATTATCGACGGGATATTGCTGAAAGAGCAGTACAGGATTAATTTTGGTAAAAGTTAGCGTGGTGTTTGATTTTGATGGTTCTCTAGCTACAACGTTTGTGGGTGGATTGATTTTTCGCGGTCATGTACCAGAGACGGTACTGGAAAGTTCTAGTCAGAAATATCTGTCAAATACAATTAGTCTTAGGGAGTATCAAGAAGCGGTTTTTGATCGCGTTGACGAAACACCCCGACAGATGTCTAATCGCGCAGCAGAAAACGCCGCTGTCAGACAATATTCAAAAGATGTTTGCGAAGCGGTTTGGCGGAATCAAGGTAAAGTTGCTGTTGCATCATCTGGATTAGACTTATATATCAACCCAGTTCTTGAAAATACTGGACTGCAAAGAATTGAAGTTCACTGTGGCCACGTGGTGTCTAACCCTGCAAAGTTGCCACCATTGAGCTACGAGTACCCTTCAAGCAGCCCTGCTTGTCAAGGTGATTGGGTGACGTGCAAGTGCAAGGTCATCAATGATCTGAAACTTGAAAATCCTGATAGTGAAATAATCTTTGTCGGTGATGGCACCGACGCCGATCGTTGTGCTACTAGGAATGCTGCCGATACTGTTTTCGCCAGTGGCCGCCTGTTTGAATACTGCAAAAAAAATGGTATTCCTGCAACTGAATTTCGAAATAGTTTCAGATCTTTACTTCAATACGTCTTAGAACGGACGTCACTAAACGGAGCGAAATAGGAAATTGATTCCAAGATATTCCCGTCCCGAAATGAGTGCTATTTGGTCAGAAGACAATGGATTTGATCTTTGGCTCAAAGTTGAAATAGCCGCTGCTCAGGCATGGTGCGATGAAGGTGTGATTCCTAAATCGGATATGGTAAAGATAGACCGTGCTAAATTTGATAAATCCTCATATTCTCGTTGGTTTGAGCAAACCAAACATGACATTGTCGCATTCACGAGGTCAGTAGGTGAAAGCCTGGGACCTGAGAGTAGATGGGTGCATCATGGACTGACATCAAACGATGTAAAAGACACTGCATTGAGCATACAACTTGCTCAATCATGCGACTTACTCGATCGTGGAATTGCTGGGTTATTGGATGCTTTGCGATTGAGAGCTCTTGAACACAGGTATACACCCTGCATTGGGCGTTCGCACGGTATTCATGCTGAGCCAATGAGCTTTGGGATGAAACTAGTGCTTTGGTTTTCTGAAATGAAACGAAACAGAGACCGACTGAAAGCTGCTAGGGAACGTGTTGCTGTCGGTATGTTATCGGGCCCGGTAGGTACTTTTGCATCGGTTCCACCGGAGATTGAGGAATCGGTGTGTCGGCAACTCGGGTTATCGCCAGCAGAAGTTTCTAATCAGGTGATCCAAAGAGATAGACATGCCGAGTATGTGCAAGTGCTGTCATTGATTGCGACTACCCTCGATAAGATGGCAACCGAGATTAGAGGTTTACAGAGGACAGAGGTTAGGGAAGTCGAAGAACCGTTCGGTAAACCAGGTTATGTTACGAAGGGTTCCTCATCGATGCCTCACAAGCGTAATCCAGAACTTTCGGAACGTATTTGCGGTCTTGCTAGGCTGATTAGAGGGCATTCGGTAACCGCTTTAGAAAACGTCGCTTTATGGCATGAACGCGATATCTCACATTCCTCTGCTGAACGCATGATACTACCTGATGCCTCACTGGCGTTGGATTACATTTTGAGTTTAATGACAGGGATCATCTCTGAAATGGTTGTTCATAAGGAACGTATGATGTTTAACCTTGAAGCAACCCGAGGTTTGGTCTTTTCGCCACGTGTGATGCTACTTCTTGTTGAACATGGACTAGATCGTGATGCCGCTTATGATGCGGTTCAACGTAATTCAATGAAGTCTTGGGATGAAGAATTAGATTTTAGAGAACTTATAAAAATTGACCCAGTCGTCTCGAAACAAGTAACTAATGACGCTCTGGAAAATCTTTTTGATTACAGTTTCTATCTACGGCATGTAGACCGAATTTACGAACGAGTAGGTCTCTAGGAGTCTTTTTTGACTAATTCAGTGATGGAAACGAATCTTTCGGGTCTTATGCACCGTGGGAAAGTTCGTGATACGTACGACCTCGGTAATGATCTTTTACTTATGGTCGCGAGTGACAGGATTTCTGCGTTTGATGTAATCATGAACCGGCCTATCCCAGGTAAAGGCGTTATTTTGACGCAGATGTCATCATTCTGGTTTGATGTGATTGGGCATGTGATGCCGAATCATGTCGTCGCATTAGCAAGTGATGATGAC
>DBSW01000033.1:0-2277 GCA_002306745.1 Dehalococcoidia bacterium UBA1332
TCTCGCCATGCTGATGTGGAGCGCGCGCTTAAAAGCCCAGTATTCACAACCAAGAATTACGCCTGGCAACTCGAACCGGTACATGGAAAAACCATCCTCCAGGTCGAAGGAAGCGACCACCGACGTATGCGGGCTATTATAAACCCCGCCCTGCGTGGTGAGGATCTCAGGACGAAGTTCGTACCGGTGATTGACCGATGCAGCCAAGAATTGATCGACATGTGGTCCGGTGACGGGCAAGTGGATTTCGTTAAAGCCTACACAGAGCGTTTCCCAGTCAATGTGATCACTGAAATGCTTGGCCTAGATCAAAAAGATGAACCTATTTTTTATAACTGGTACAAATCAATCATCGCTTTTTTCTCCAATATTAGTGGTGATGAGGAAATCGCCGCGCAAGGTATTCGCACGCGAGATGAACTTGCCGAATACATGTACCCAATTATTGAAGAGCGACGGGCGAATCCCGGTGAAGACCTTTTGAGTACTATCGTTCATGCTGATATCGGCGGAGAAAAGATGGATGACTACGAAATTAAATGTTTCGTCAGTTTCGTTCTCGTGGCAGCAGCAGAAACTACTGACAAGTCAATGGCCAATATGTTTCTTCAACTCATTCAACACCCTGAACAAATGCAAGCTGTTTGTGAAGATCGTAGCCTCATCCGAGCAGCGTTTGCGGAAACACTACGGCATACGCCGCCAGTGCTTATGGTTATGCGTGAACCAGATGAAGACGTTGAATTCCAAGGAGTAAAGATACCTGCGGGGTCAACAGTTACCGCGATGTGTGCGGCGGCTAATCGTGACCCGAGAGTGTTTAAAGATCCAGACGATTTCAATATTTTCAGGACAGATCTCAATGTAGATAAGGCTTTTGGTGGTGGTGCAAATCATATGACATTCGCACTTGGCCGCCATTTCTGTGTTGGGTCGATTCTTGCGATGTATGAGGTTGAGCGTGGCACCAATCAACTTCTTGATGCAATGAAGGACATCGAATTTACAACCGGGCAACCTCCACAAGGAATTGGAAACTTTGTCCGATCACCTATCACTATGCCTATCAACTTCACACCAACGAGGAAATCAAGTAGTTCCAATGCGCTCTCAGGTATAGGGGCTTTACCAACCGAAGAATAGGAACATATTCTGCTCAGGCGACATACCCGCTCCACCTTTGAGTCAGTGCTGCTTGTAAACGTTCATCATCAAGACTGACGAATGATTCACCTAATTCATCGTTGAAGCGCTGAAGAGCTTCAGAAACGCTAACTGCGGAAAGTTCGTTCTGAGCATCATCGAAACTTCGCTGATCCGCGTACACTTTTGCTTTCCACGATACGGATAGCCGAACGTACTCATCGGAGTAAGACATTAATGTCTCACCAGCTTCGACAATGTTCCATTTGTCTCCGTCGTGGCTGAGTTCCGTATTGATTGACATCCCTTCCGGCGGCCCCATGTCGCGCGGTCCGACCCGCTCAACGAGATGATGCATGAAATCATTATCTCCAACAACTGCAGTATTCCACATATCTTCATGGCGGATACTTTCAGCGCCACGACCATGAGGCCAATATCGGAAAAAACCCCGTTCGCCATGATGAAACCAAGCAACCGCTGTCGCAATAGAAATCCGGGCATCTTCAAATAGACGAGAAGATCCCATTGCTTGAAGAAACCATCCAGGGGCGTTTCTTCTATTCACCCCAATAAATTCTGGAATATCAACATGTGAGAACGGGTGGCCATTCATGGGAGTAGAAAGATTCACATAGACCTGCTCGGGCACCACAACATCGCAGTGAAACAGATCTTTCGCAGCTTGTATAAATCCCTCATGATGCAACAAAGACGCGGAATCTTCGACAAGGTCCTTCCCATCGAAAGCCCAGTCTCCTCTCCAGGTAGGCCCAATCAAATATGAGGGAGCATCCTTCACCACCCGTGGAGTCCGGTTTTTCGCATCAGCGGCGGTTTCCCCACTTATCAGATACCGTGCCGGCATAAAATAAGGCCCGTTTTTTCGAGCATTGTCTCGAACTTCCTCAGGGTCTTCAACTACTTGCTCAATTGAAACAGGTTGAAGACAACCCAACGGGCGATCGATCTTTGTGGTCATAGTGCAAGAGTAAGGGAAGAAATACCGAACTGCACAAAACACGACTGTTGTAATTTCCCCTCATCAGATAGAGAAGTATCCTTCAGGAATGGTTCATCTAGACGATATTTCCGTTATCGATACCATGATCGGCTTCAAAGACGCTGACAGTG
>DBSW01000033.1:2679-3497 GCA_002306745.1 Dehalococcoidia bacterium UBA1332
TTTACAGATGTGCCAGCAAAAGAAGGTGAGATTGATGCTGTGAAGAGAACACTTGAAGCCATGGATGCCAATGGTGTGAGCATGGGCCTCGTAACCCTGATGGGAAATCATGCGCTGAATGCAGCGAAAAACTATCCTGACCGGTTCATACTATGTTCTCACGTCAGCGCCAACGACGTTATGGAAGCAGTCAAGACAATCCACTCGGAACACGAGGAACACGCAACAAGAGCAGTTTCTGTTTTCCCGGCAGGAACTGTCCCACAAGTTCCCATTAACGACGCAAAAATGTACCCCATCTATGCTGCCTGCGTTGACCTAGACCTACCGATCTTTATCAACGCTGGAGTTCCAGGTCCTCGCGTGCCGGGGGAAAGCCAGTACGTCGGCCTCTTCGACAGTATCTGCTACGACTTTCCCGACCTCAAGGTTGTGATGCGTCACGGCGGCGAACCAGATGAAGATCTCGCAATAAAGCTCATGCTCAAATGGCCGAACCTGTTCTACTCAACGTCAGCGTTCTCTCCAAAGCATTACCCGACGACCATCATCAACTACGCCAACACCAGAGGAGCTGAAAAAATACTCTATGGAGGATATTTCCCCTTCGCCCTTGAACTCGACCGCATATTCGAAGAGTTACGATCCGTACCTTTTCGCGACCACGTGTGGGAGCCCTTCCTCCGCACCAACGCAGCCCGCCTTTTACACCTGTAATCGCTTAGTGTGAATGGTGTCACATTGTTGGTAAATCCACTGCTTTTTCGGCAACAATGGTGACTGCACCCCCGCAAGTGCAAAGAAGCGTTACGCCTCTT
>DBSW01000033.1:3853-5272 GCA_002306745.1 Dehalococcoidia bacterium UBA1332
CCCCCGGAGGAAGAGGCGTTGCTCCTTTTAGGCGGTTTTTTGGTTTAGGCCATTCCGTTTCCAGAGCGGCATTTTTTGCTTTTTGGGGTGTAAGAAAACACGCCTATTGTCGTCTCCCTTTTGGAACAGAGAGAAACCCTTCTCTTCTGGTGAAAAGAGGAAGATATGAAAATCAAGACAAAAATCGTTACAGCCCTGATAGTAGGCATTGGTCTTTTCACAGGCACGATTGGAGTAGCGTCTGCTTCTCCCCATTACTCTGACTGGAGTAGCACAAGAGTAATAGAAAAATCAGCTCAAGCTGTTCGCATTGATCATCCCATCATTATGCGCTCCGCCAACCTTTACACACCCAGTTTCAAAAAAACAATGATTAGTAGCCACGGTGAAGAAGCAAGCGATAGAGCCCAAGCACCCAAAAACGTCGTTCGCGTAACACCTCGACCGCAACTCCCAGATGAAACAGTTTGTCTCAGCAATATCAAAGTATGGGAGCTACAGAACACAGGACCCTCACTCCATGACAGCATTCACTGCCTTCATGGTGGCGAACGAAAAGAACACGATCGAACCAGCAGCTTTTTCTCAATGGGACTTCACAACGACGGAACGTTCCTTCCCCTACATAGGAGCTTCTTTATGACGGTCCGGTAACTAATCACCAAAATTTGGGTGGCTCCCTCTCATCCCAAATTTTTCTTTACTCGTCGGTGAGGAGATCTCCTTTAGGCTGTTCCTTGTTTCATCTCCTCACCGACAGTAAAGATTTAATACATTCGGCTAGTTATCTTGAGAAGGAGGGCTAAGGGCACCTTCTAAGCCATAGGGTTCATATGGCCCCAGCAGGTTCTGTTCCAGCGCACCTATGCCATCATTTCCATCGATCGTGACTTTCATGAAATGCTGCACATGCTGGTTTTCAAAAGCAGTGTCATCCACGTCAGACAGGTTCCACTGCTCACTGGCAACAGCGACGTCGTCTTTCCACATGCCGTGGCCCCACTCCGGGTGGCTATAGCCGATCCCTTTCATCCTGAACGTGAAAATCTTTTCGAAATCTATTTCGACGCGCCGATCATCGGCAATTGTAGTCATGGCGAGTTGTACGGATTTGATCATGCGGCTATCTGAAGCAAACGTCAGCTGGTGCTCAAGATTCCTACAGTGTGTGACTTTCGGATCCTCTACACCGGGAAGCGCATCAATATCGTTATAGACGGGGAGAAGTGCGCCGACACTAAAGAGTGTCCTCCCTTTCGTGTCTTCGAACAGCTGGTAATGTGCGCAGAAATCATCGAAATGCAGCGGAGCCCAAAGAAAAAATAGTCCATTGGCCCGAGGAAGGGCAGGCGCCCCGCGGCGGTCCCCGCCAGCTAGAGGTCGGATACCCCAGGAACGGTCCTTGGTTCCCAATGTTGT
>DBSW01000152.1 GCA_002306745.1 Dehalococcoidia bacterium UBA1332
GTGTCAAATGTTAAGGATTTTTGAAGCATCCTCGGTTGATTTCCCGGAATAAACAATAGGGTACGTGGGTTGAAGATTTTTTCTGTCAATTATTTCTTGTCTGGTTGAATTGTTTTGTTCACTTGTTTAGGGGAAGCTTGAATCATATTCGCTGTTAAGGCTCTTTGGTGACAGGATTTTATTATCGGGCTTCTATACGATGGGAGCTAGGACGTCAAAACGTACAAGGCACTGAACGACATATTATTGCGAAATGACAACTACTTATATAGCAACTTCTGCTTTAGATCCGATTTGTGACGCTGTTGAAGGTTTGCTTTCGAAGTCAAATGAAGTCGTTCGGGTTACTCCATCAGAGGTAGCGCATTTAGAGTCTCGTAAAGAGAGTTGCCTGGTAATTTCTGAGCAAGTAGGGCAATCGGTTTTTTCTACGATTCCCAAAGATTTTGGTATGGTTCATTTTTTGGGATGCAGACCGCCGCGTGCTCTACTCGAACAGGTTGAGAACTCCGATACAGTCATCGCAGGTATTTCTCCAAGTATTGCACCGCGTGTTGCTAATCGGGTTATTGGATTTACCGGTCCACTTCAAGTCAAGCCAATGGGAGTTTGGGGGATTGTTGGGTTGGGCACAACTGGACTTGAGGTGGCGAGAAAAGTTACTTCAAACCTATCATCGGTATCTATTGCGGATATTCGTACTCCTAGGTCTGGAATTCTCAACGAACTGGGTATACGACGAAAAACTCTTGACCTGTTGGTCGCTGAATCAGATGTGGTCACACTTCATTTGTACGCTGGACCGACAGCTAACCCACTTATTTCAAAACGAGAACTCAGTTTGATGAAGACTAATGCGGTGCTGATTAATACATCTGATTCATCTGTGGTTGATGAACAAGCTGTACTTGATGCGCTCCGATCCGGACAACTTGCCGGTTATGCCACCGACTGCCCCGGTCCAATTTTCGAACTTCCCCATGAGTTACTGGCATCAGATGGCAAGTTGCTGGTGACCACAAATCCACTCACAAGCCAGATTGGCGCCTCGGTAAATATAGCTAGGTTCGTGGATTTAAATGTACGGGCATTTTCTAACGGTGAGAAAGTTAAAGGCTGTTACGAACCTGTAGATTTCCCGATTGTCGGTGATCCAAGCTTTTGGTCGTCAAGGATGAGTCCTCGTCAGGATTAGCTTGCTGTCATTTTGGCGTGTTGATTTTGTTTACACGAACGGCACATGCTTTGAATTCTGGTGTTTCAGTTATGAAATCGAATGCGTCTGAAGTTAAGCGATTCGTCTGCGTTAACTCTGGGAAGGCAAAACTCATAAATACGGTTCCGTGAGGAGATCTGTCAGTTATTTTTACTGGGACTTTTACTGATCCGCGTCTTGAGCTGACTATGATCAACTCTCCGTCACGTAATTCAAGTTGCTCTGCGTCATATGGATTTATTTCAGCTAGTTCTGATGGGACGAGTAGGTCGAACCCACTGGCTCGTCCTGTTTGGGTTCCTGTGTGGTAAGTGGACCGGCGTCGCCCGGTTGTAAGTATGAGTGGGTACTCTGAGTCAGTTTGTTCAGCCGGTGGTATGTGATCGACCGGAGCGAAATATCCCGGCATGCCGGAATCCATCTCGTCTTTGTGCAAATACTGAGTGCCCGGATGAGTTTCGTCCGGGCAGGGCCACTGTATTCCCCCTTCTCGTTCAAGTCTTTCGTAGGAAATACCCGTGAATATAGGCGCAAGACTTCTCATTTCGTCCCATACATCTCTCGCATTTTTTAGATTCTGGTTCACTCCAAAACGTTGCATAATATCCAGAAGGATATCTACATCGGTTCGGGCCTCACCAACCGGTTTAATAGCGGCGCGGACGCGTTGCACTCGCCTTTCGGAATTGGCAAACGTACCTTCAGACTCTGCAAACGACCCAGCAGGCAAAATTACATCTGCCAATTTCGCTGTATCGGTCATAAAAATATCTTGAACTACGATGAAATCAGTAGCTTCAAGTGCTGCTTGAGCGTGGTTAGTATTCGGATCGGAAACCACTGTGTTTTCGCCCATTATGTAAACACCTCTAACACGACCTCTAAGCATTTGATCCATCGCCGTAATTTTGGTTATGCCTCGACGTTTTGGTAGATCAGTTTTCCATACTTTTTCGAACTTTTCTCGAACACCTGGTCGCTCGATTTTTTGATATCCGGGTAAGTCGGTTGGCAGGGCACCAGAATCTGACGCTCCTTGCACATTATTTTGCCCTCTAAGCGGGTTTACACCAGCATTTTCCTTGCCGAAGTTTCCACCCAGCATTCCCAAATTAGCGATGGATTGAACATTATGAGATCCACATGAGTGCTCCGTTATTCCGAGCGTGTAGCATATAGCCGCTTTTCCAGATGCAGCGGCGTATTCACGTGCAGTGTCGACGATATCCTGCACGGTTATACCGCAGATCTGTGAAGCGTACTCGGGAGTGTAAAACTCTAGATGGCGAGTAAGTTCCTCGAATCCTTCAGTGCGTTTTGCAACATATTCCCGGTCGTAAAGACCCTCTTTGATCATTACATGCGCAATTGCATTGAAAAGTGGAATATCTGTGCCTATGTTTATTTGAAGGTAGCGAGTTGCCCATCGCGTTAGTTCGGTCTTACGGGGATCTACAACAATTAACTTTGCACCGTTACGAACCGCGCGTTTCATACGGAGTGAAATTACTGGATGTGCTTCAGTGGTGTTCGACCCTGCGACTAGTAATAAATCAGTGCCTGCTAACTCTTCAATAGAGTTAGTCATTGCGCCCTTACCAACCATGACCGCCATACCGGCGACCGTTGGAGCATGTCAGGTACGTGAACAATTATCGATATTATTAGTACCGATACCTACTCGTGCGAATTTCTGCATCAAGTAGTTCGCTTCAGTAACTGTTCTGGCTGATGACCAGCATACGAGGGAGTCTGGACCAGATTCTTCACGAATTTTAGTGAAATTATCTTTGATGAGATCTAGAGCTTCATCCCACGAGCCGCGCCTGAACTTACCTTGTTCTTTGATTAGCGGGTACTTGAGTCGTTCATCGTTATTAACGAATTCCCAAGATGCGAATTGCCCTTTTACACATAAAGACCCTCGGCTTGGAGCACTGAAGTCTGGTTCCGTGCCTTTTAGTTCCCCATTTTGAGTAAGCAGATGAATACCGCATCCCACTCCACAGTAAGGGCAAATCGATTGAGTTCGTTCGAGTTTATTTGCTTTGGTTTTGTTAACTATTTTTTTGTCAGTTAGCGCTCCTGTTGGGCATGTATTAATGCATTGGCCGCAGAAAGTGCATGGTGAATCTAAAAGATTGTTTTTGAAATACGAAGCAATTGAATTGCTTTGGCCTCTATCTTTTACTGTGATGGCAGAAGCTTGTTCCCAGTCATTACATACGTTAGTGCATCGAAAACAAGATATACAGTAATCGTAATCTCTTTGGATGAATGGATTGGGATCGTCTGCTTTTTTCCTTGGTACTAGAGGAGGAAAGGCATCCCATTTCGCATCATATTCTTCCGTTGCTGTATGAAGTTCGCATTTTTTAAAAGATAGGCACTTAGGACATGCATTCGGGGAAGAAGTTTCTGAAAGCAGCAATTCAAGTAGCGTTTTTCGATATCGCTTTATTGAATCAGAGTGTGTTTCAACTTTCATGTTGTCTGCAGTGAATGCAGTGCAGGCAGCTACCTGTTGAGTTTTTCCATCTACCGCGGTGTCGACAAGACACAATCTGCAGGTGCCCTGTGGTCCAATGCGTTCGTCATAACAGAGGGTGGGGACATCAAAACCAGCAGATCTAATCGCATCGAGTACTCGGGTCTCAGTATTACACCCGACATTAATGCCGTTTATCTCTACGTTTAATTTTTTGTTGACTTCAGTAGTCATGGCTGGCGAATGATGTTGACTGTGATGTGAATTTCAACTGTATTTGATGGCAGAACTGGCAATATATCTTATTTGTGATTTTAGGTTAGGAAATACCAAATCTTTATTGTATTAACTTGCGGTCGTGTCACGTTCAGTAGACTCGGCTCTAATTTCTTTGATTCTTTTCCATACGAACCAGATCAAGATTGCAATTACGCTTCCGATTATTGGTAAGTCAAAGGGCTTTGTTGTATCACGAATTACGTCATAGTTCTCGCCTAGTAGATATCCTCCCCAAGCTAGTCCTAGCGTCCAAGGGAACGCACCAATGAACGTGAATATCGAAAATCTGGCAACGTTCATGCGGGCAATCCCGGCAGGAATTGATATGAAGCCTCTCACACCAGGGATCATCCTGGCTATAAATACGGTTAGTTCACCTCGTGTATTAAACCAGTTATCAGCTCGTTCAAGATCCTTACCTGTGATCAGCATGAATTTACCGTATTTTTCTATGAATGGGCGTCCACCTGCCCGCGAGATGTAATATTCGATTAGCGAGCCGATGAGGCTGCCGACTGCACCCCAAAAACCTGCGACGAAAACGAATAACACGCCCTGACCTTCATCTAGGACTAACCGCCAGCCAGCTAAGGGCATAATTACTTCACTAGGCAGTGGGATAGCAGTGCTCTCGATTGACATAAGGATCACAACGCCAAACCATCCCATGAAATCGTATATGGCGGTGGAAAAGTCGAGTACAAATGTCTCTAACGAGTGAATTAAGTCTGTTATTAGTCCGATTGTTGAAACTCCGTAAAAGGATTTTGACGGCAGTTTGATCTAGCGATCTTTTTCGTCATATAGATATTGTTGCAATAGTAGGGTGGAGGAGACAACAGTTTCGATAACTGTAATTTTGTGGTCGCGTTTACGGGTTCTCCAATAGTTAAAGTAAAAATTCAATTATTTACCTTGCAATCAATTTTGTTTTTGGGCGTTTTGAACTCACACAACCACGGAGAGCCTTTTGAGCAGGAATGCTTGGGGGTTTTCACATTTATCTACTACCAAGGCCCTGAAGGCGCACTGGCAATCTACTACTGAGTTTACACATATACGTGTGAAGCTCCTCGGTCATTTATTTAAGCCAGCGCAAATGTCGATATAAATGTTAGCTGGAAAAGTGATTCAGGAATATTACTTGTGCAAAATGTGGCAGAAAAACCACACAATGTATAAACAGTCTAGCCTAATCTTATTATGAACTAGGCAATTTCATGAAAAATATGCTTTAAATTAAATTTGTTTTGAACAAATATAAAATATATTCAAAATAAAGAATAAACTAATTCTTGACTTGTCCATAGTATTTTTAGTATGGTTTTTCTAACGGTTAGGTTCTGAAATGTGCTGTGACTAAGTGGTTCAGTCTTGGCTTGTGATCTGCTCTATGAGGTTTACCTAATAACATCAGTAGGGGATACCGATGCAAGGGTCGAAAACAAAAAAAATGCTTGTCGCTGAACGTAAGCTCCGTAGGCCACTCGAACGTGCACTACCGGAAATGGTCAATGAAGTTGGTCTTACTGGTGCTGCTAAAAAGCTGGGCGTAAGTAAGGCGACTTTAAGCTATTGGCTTCTAAAATTGGGTATTGAAATACGAAGAGTCGCTTTGGCTCCTGGCGAAGAAATTGAGATACGCAGAATCTCTGGTTAACCACTTTTGAACCTTGAAACGCTGTTATGACTCAGACCGTATTGTGATTATCGGAAAATCACATCAAATTTTGGTCAAATTGTTCATTGACCAAAATTACAGCTATTGCTAACTTGGCATTACCAATAGTTTCAAGTGTGATTCCAAGGTCTAAACCTATTCAACAGCTGAGGAAACAAAAAGTGCCGGGAAAACACATACAAATCTTGATGTCCGCTCTAATAATTGCGGTATTTGCGACTACGGCATGCGAAGAAGAGGTTATTCCCACACAAGTACCGGTTGAATTTCATCCGACAGCTGCACCTGTTGTAGAACGTCCTGACAGTTCGTCCATGAGCGCAGAAGTTGTCGTATCTATTGGGGGGGATTCGGCTGTCGGTGAGGTGTTATTTTCAAATTGCAGTGCTTGCCATTCGACTGGTGAAGACACGGTGGTTGGTCCTGGTCTAGCGGGGGTATATGACCGTGCAGGCACTAGGACCTCATTAGACGCCGAAGCATACTTAGTTCAGTCGATTAGAGAGCCAAGTGTCTACCTTGTTGAAGGATTTGCTGCTCTGATGCCTGCTTTTGACCAACTTAGTGATCAGGATATTCAGGATCTTATTGCTTACCTGAAAACCTTGAATTAGACTTTTCAATCGCCCGCCGCGAATTTATGGGATCAATGCCTTGATTGGTATCAGGGCTTCGTAATTTCGATAGTTATTCTGAAACTATTCGAAATATCAGATGTATAACCGTCTTAATCCCATGTGGCTCCCACTATCGAAGCCGCCTGATACCCTGCACCGAATCCGTTGTCGATGTTTACAACGGAAACGCCTGGTGCACAGGAGTTCATCATCGCTAGAAGAGCAGTCACGCCTCCTAGGCTGACTCCATAGCCAACAGATGTAGGTAAAGCGATTACAGGTGCCCGAACAAGTCCTGCGACTACACTGGGTAGGGCACCCTCCATCCCGGCAACTACTATCAACACTCTGGCAGCTCTAAGCTCTTCGATCCGATTGGATAATCTATGTAGCCCGGCCACACCTACATCTGTAATTAAATTCACATCGCATCCCATCAAGCTTGCGGTTAGAACAGCTTCGCTCGCAACTGACAAATCCGATGTGCCTGCCGCTACCACAGCCACGCCTGTTATTAGATCTTGTTTTGGTCGCCTGTCTGCCCATATCGCTCTCGATCTTCCTTCCCAAATAGCCTCTGGAACCTTATCTAAAAGCAACTTGTGTGCTTCCGTTGAGGATCTTGTTACCAGTACGACATCAGATTTATTGAAAATTTTGCTGGCGATTTCTGCAGTCTCATACGGGTTTTTGTCTAGCCCATATACGACTTCGGGAAAGCCCACTCGGCTTTGTCTATTGTGATCAAGCGTGGCGAAATCAAGGCCATCGTTTTGATTTGCAGAAATACTTGTGCGGCTGATTTCTGATGTTGCCTGATCAGCGGACATTTCGCCGCTGGCTACTAGTTGCATGATCTCACTAAGTCTGGAGATGTTCATATTAGTTTACGAATGGATAAAGGTTATGTGAATTAGTTAATTTTTTACGTATTGGCATTTTATATACGAAATCCTCGGGACCAAAACATGACTTAATCAACGTCCAGTCAAATTGACCAAACATTGTGGTCTACCTATACTTCGATCCGCAATGTAGTGGAATTGCACGCATAATCTAGCGAATCATAAGAGGATCAGCATGCAAGTAACTTGTCTTCGAGAAAATCTAAGTCGAGGACTATCTAATGTTCTTAGGGCGGTTGCTAACCGGACTACATTACCGGTTACCCAGAATGTCTTAATACAAGGCGATAATGGGCAGTTGAAATTGACAGCTACTAACACTGAGATTTCTATCAGTACATGGATTGGTGCGCACATTGAAGGTGAGGGGACGGTTACGGTTCCAGCAAAAATGCTTAATGATTTCATTCACTCTTTGCCTGGAGAACAGGTCACTATTAAGGTGACTGATGATCCAATTGGTGTAATCGTCACCAGTGATAAATTCAATGGCACCATAAATGGTATTTCATCAGAAGAATTTCCACCCATCCCTACTGTTGAGGG
>DBSW01000137.1 GCA_002306745.1 Dehalococcoidia bacterium UBA1332
CCGGCATTCGTGGATGCGCGTTCCATAGTTTCTCTGACGATGAATATCAGTATCAATGCACCAAATGCACCGATACCGGCGGTTGCCATCGATGCCATTCCTAAAGTTAGAACTTGAGCGATTCCTCCAATCGCTATTGGTCCGCTTGCGCCGCCTGTATCGGAAATTAATCTCCACACTCCTAGAAATTCACCAGGTCGATCTTTGGGTGCAAGATCAGTCCCAGTGATTAGCACGAATCCGCTGGATAGTCCGTTACCAAGTCCCGCCAGCATTCCTATTAACAGTAGACCGCCGAACGATCCAGTAAGCGGAATCAATGCCATTGAAATTCCAAGGACGATGAAGGCGGGTATCCCTGTCGATTTGCGTCCCCATTTATCCATTGCATAGCCAACAATTGGAAAGAGCATAGAGTCAATAGCGAAAGATGCTGTGGCTATGTATCCAATTTGATCTTTACCAAGTCCGAGTTCGCCACCCCAGACCGGAATCATGAATTCCCGTCCTGCGCGTAAGAACTGCAATGCAACGGCCGCTACACCTACAGTGGCGAAATCGATACGATGTCGCCTGACTACAGAGCCTAACTCCGTCAATATATTATGCTGTGATTTCGCAGTCTTTACATCTATCATTTTTCTGGTCGTTGAAATAACCATAATTAGTGTTAAGACGGCTACTACTGCTTGCGCGTAAAAAGGGACCCGGATACCTACATGCTCCGCTAATACTCCTCCCATAAGAGGACCAAGTATGGTTGCAATACGTGATATGCCACCAAACACAGAAAGCGCACGTCCTCGAACATCTACTGGTACGGCTGCAGCAATATATGAATGCCGTGAGATGCTCCAAAGGGCATAACTGGCTCCGGCAAGTAGTCGTGCAGCCATTAATGATGCGAAGTTGGGAGATAGACCGGCCCATATAGCGGAAATACCGAAAAGTATCACACCGGCAATCATAGTTTTACGAAGCCCTAGTCTCCCGACCAAAATACCGGCTGGAACGTCGAAGGCCATCGTCCCAAAGTGCCTAGCAGCTACGACTAATCCAATTAGGCCGATCGTTACTGCCATTTCTTCTTTTGCGAAACCTGGGAGCACAGGAATCAAGATTCCCTGTCCTACTGAAAGCAGAAAAGAGGGTGCATAAACAGACCATACAAGCGAGCGAATGGTTGCGCGAACCGAGCTCGGGGGCGGTTTTTTTTCGGGTTCTTTTACTGCCAGTGATGACGACATGCCAGCTAATCGTATTACTGCATGTCGGTCTCCGTAGCATCTATTTGTAATTGATTTGAGGTAGTTCTGTGGATAATGTCGTTTTCATGAGGAAAACATCTATTTGGAAGGTCGTCACTTTTGGAATTTTCATACAACAGAGTAGTTAACGTATCCATATCACATGTTTGGTGCTCTTTAACACAGGTGGATGTTATACAAACTCACTTACCTGATGGAATGAAGATAATTCAAATTGATCCAGATCTCTACCGTATCGGTATGAGGGTAAAAGTCGGATTTATGAGCACTGATGTCAATGCTGAAGTACGGATGGTCAATATCTCGGAGTTAAAGAATTTTGATATCGAATTCTCAGGTAGTGCGATGGGTGCCGGTGTAATTGGATCTGGAACTTCAAGTTTGAGCAACAAGTACGGAAAAAAAACAGTGACTTTATTCAATCTTTCAAGTGCCATTGAAACATCTGGACTATTGAGGAGCGTTTCGAACGAAAAACTTGAAAAAGCAGTTTCAGGTTTCCTCGATGATTTTTTTTCTAGTGTGGAAAACGGATCTGTAACTTAAATGACAGCCTAGAGCAAAATACTATTTTCGCTGGTATATCCGTTCTCATCCACCATGCGGCGCGTGTTTGAGTGATTGCCTCGCGTTGCTATTTCTAAGCGGTTGCCATCTGGATCGTATACGAAAAAGAACTGTTGACCGTCGTGACGTGTTCCAATTCCTTCAACAATCTCAACGTCAGCGTTAACGAGTGCCTCTGCGGCCCGTTCTATGTCATCTACCTCGAAAGCCACATGTTGTCTTCCATCTCCACGAGGACCAATTGACTTAGGGGGGGCAATCAGGTGAATCATAGAACCATCTACCATCTCAGTCCACACAAGGGTGTTTCCGTCTATTTGGTGAGGAATGATTTTTACGTTGAGCAGATCCCTGTACATCCTCATGCATTCAAATCGATCGTTGATTGGTATCCCGACATGGTTTACGGTCAATATATCTATTACTGTATTCGAGTTGCTGACGAAATTTTTGCCTGATTCCGATGTATAGCCAAGCGCATCGACTACGCGTTTGGATTCTTTGAGCCCACTGGCTGTGGTAAATTCGAGGCGATTTCCATCACTGTCGTTTACAAAGATGCACTTCTGACCATCATGACGTTCACCGGTATCGCTGAGCTCCGGGTATCCAGATGAGCGTAAAATTTTAACTGTCTCATCAAAGTCTTCTACTTCGAAAGCTGTATGTGGATCTACGAGGTTTTCGCCGTCTGCTGGTTCAATAAGGTGCACCATTGTCCCATCATTTGTTCTTGTCCAAACTATGTTTGGAGAATCAACCATTGAAGGTATAACCTTCAGCCCCAGAATATCTCTATAAAACTTTAACGACACCCGTCTATCCCAAATTGGAATTCCGACATGGTTAATTGTTTTTAGAGTGATCGACATAGTTGCAGATACTTTGAAGCTGGTGATGTTTGGCTTCGATGAGATCCCGAGTATTACTTCAGTTCTACGATCATCTCGATTTCGACCGGTATATTTCCGGGCAGACTGCCCATGCCGACTGCGGATCTAGCATGCGTTCCGTTTTCACCAAATACTGAAACTAATAGATCTGAGCACCCATTGATAACTTTTGGCTGATCACCGAAATCGGGTGTGCAGTTGACCATGCCTAGCAATTTGACGATACGATTCACACTATCAAGGCTTCCTCCGAGATGTTCTTGTAGCGCAGCCAGCAATTGGATGCCGACCAGTCGGGCCGCTTCATATCCATCGTCCACAGATAGATCTACTCCAACCTTGCCCGTCATGAGAGAACCGTCTCCTTGATTTGGTCCCTTACCTGATAAATAGACGAGCTTGCCCGTTGTAACGGCAGGTACATAATTTGCTATAGGTCCGACCGGGTGTGTAAGGTCGAGACCAAGTTCTTGTACTTTTGCGTCGGCACTCATTTGTTGATTCTCCTTATTGGTACTGTTGGGTTGATTTAAGAGAGACGATTGACAGTATGCACTCCCATGACGTGTTTTTCTATCCAAACGAGAATTTTCTGCGTTTACGCCTTGGGCTCTGTCATTGATAGTGGTTCAAGAATCTCATCGAGTTGAACTTCATTCAAATCCGTAACCCTTAGGGCAACTTCTTTGATGGTTTCTCCAGTTTCAGCAGCGTTGTGAGCAATTCCTGCCGCAGCGTCGTACCCGATGATAGGTGCTAAAGCCGTGCATATTGCCAACCCTTGCATAACCATGGCAGGTCCTTTATCTGTCGCAATTAGACCGTTTATACATTGTCTAGCAAGGTTTACAGCTGCTGAAGCTAACAGGTCGATAGACTCGAGCAAGTTGTGAGCAGCGACTGGCATCATCACATTAAGTTCGAAGTTTCCAGATTGGCCAGCTATGGATATTGTTGTGTCGTTCCCTATAACTTGTGCGCTTACCATGGTCACAGATTCCGCAATCACCGGGTTTACTTTCCCTGGCATTATCGATGATCCTGGCTGTACTTCTGGTAGCGAAATTTCACCAATTCCTGCCCTAGGTCCAGAACCGAGCCAACGTAGATCATTGGAAATTTTCATCATCCCTACGGCTATCGACTTCAACTCTCCTGATGCGGCGACAGCGGCGTCCAAAGTGCTTTGAGCCTGAAAGTGATTCGTTGTTTCGGAAAGGTTTACTCCTGTCATTTCGCGTAGTCGGTTTATTACGCGAGTAGCAACCTCAGGATGCATTCCGATT
>DBSW01000133.1:0-1289 GCA_002306745.1 Dehalococcoidia bacterium UBA1332
TTTCTGCATGCTCAAGACGACATCCGGTAAAGATTGTTTAGTTCCAAGCTCATAAGCTGTTTTTTCGGCCGCCGATGCTTTTTGCAAGTTATTTACTTCGTCTACTGCACCCTTAACGACATTTGCAAATGTTGTGCTTTGCTGATCACTGACTTTTGCCGCACTTTCTGGAGCAATGCTCACCCCTTGCTGGGCCTGCGTTTGATATTCTCGAATCTGTCCGAGAAGGGAGTTAATGTTATTTAAATGTGCTGAGTCGACCATCAGTTATAACCTCACATTGCATATGCGTGAGTTAAGTTAATCCCCTCTTCACGCAGTTTCTGAATTTTATGTCTTAAAGTTCTAGGACTAATTCCCAGTCTTTCTGCTGCCTCCTTGCGATTTTTCGTTTCATTGATTGCGGCTATAATCGCTTGACACTCACTGTTTCGGACTGCATTACTTAAATCATGGACTTGCGCTGCCTCTCTGGGAAAACTTGCTATCTGTTCCTTCAGCAACTTGTAATCACCTCCGAAATTCGAGAAACCCTCATCTTTTGTCGACTGACTAAATTGCATCAAACTAGAATCGCCTTCTAATGACGAGAACTCATCTAAATCATCAAAAATAAGATGATCTTTGTCTATATCTGTCTGACCAGCCAAAACCAGAGCCCTGGCTATCACATTTTCCAACTCTCGGACGTTACCAGGCCAATGATGTGCAAGAAGTTTTCTCTGAGCAGCTGGTGTAATCTCCTTGTGAACCGATTCTTGGTTATTCAACTGGATGAACTGGTTCACCAAGGGCAGAATATCCAAAGGGCGTTCTCGCAATGGCGGAATCGCCAGCTTAAACGCACTTAATCGAAAATATAGATCTTCCCGAAAATCTCTAGAAGCAATTGCTTTTTTCAAATCAAGATTCGTGGCGGCCACAACCCTGATATCTAATTCGATCTCCTTTCGACCGCCCAATCGTACTACGTTTCTCTCTTGCAAAACGCGTAAAAGCTTAGCTTGTAGGTTGAACGACATATCGCCTATTTCATCAAGAAAGACTGTTCCACCGTTAGCCTGTTCAAATAATCCCTCTTGCGCCTTTGACGCTCCAGTAAAAGAGCCCTTCTCATGGCCGAACAACATGTCCTCAATTAGGTTCTCAGGCATAGCAGCACAATTAATAGCCACAAACGGCCCAGCGTACCTAGATGAAGATTCGTGTAACAGCCTTGCAACTACCTCTTTACCCGCTCCTGTCGGGCCGGTTAATAGTACCGACACATCAGATTGCGCCACTCTTTC
>DBSW01000133.1:1678-3137 GCA_002306745.1 Dehalococcoidia bacterium UBA1332
CTTTTGTTGTCGTTATCGCTTTGCAGTGACTCTACACATTGTTCGGCACTGTCCTGGTTAGAAACCTTCAGATGGGGATATTGCGGCTTTAGAGCCTCTAGCCGAGCCTTCCAAACATCCTGACTTTTTTCTTCAGCAGCAATAATTGTCGTTACGCCTTTGTCCATGACGCTTACTGCTAATTCAAATGAATGCCCCCCTACTCTCGCAATTATTATAGGCGTTGCTCCAACGCGAGATGTTACTGACTTGAGCATATCAATTTGATTTATAATGGTATCGACGTATATCACGAAAATATCTGCAGCCAATTGGGAATCAGTCAAACGCTCTACCGAGTTCGAAAAAGAGAAATCAAACTCGGAATCAGTGCTCACACCTCTTATTGATTGTGGACAAACCTCTGTGGCGTCTATCCAAGCGATCCGAATTTTGTTGTTCATCTGGTTCACTAACATTTGCCTCACTTGTTCAATATTTTTATCAATTGAACAGTTGTAGCAAATGACGTGCCAATTTATATTTTTAATAAATTCATAGGCTTATATATGCCATGGCAAGAAAGTGTCAATTTTTGCCGCCGGCAAATAGTCGGCAATTCGACATCCGGATTGGCGTCGAGATATTGTTAGTCGAGGGATTTGATCCCGTATCGATTGATCTTTTCAATTAGCGTGGTCCGCTGAATTTTGAGAAGACGAGCAGTTTTAGAAACATTGCCAGATGAGTTGCTAAGGGCTTTTTCGATATATTTTTTTTCTATGTCTTGAATTGTCCTTTTCAATTCAATCCCCTCCTCTGGAAAGGAGTGCCACCCTTGAGCCAACATGATAGCCTCCTCAACTTCGTTGGCCGGAACCATGCCAGGCCCGGACTTTGACGAGGCTTCAGTATCATTTTCACGATCAATCATCGACACCTCAGAATCTAAGCTGTAGGAATCGTCAATGGCCAAGGTTCCCAGATCATCATCTAGCACTATAGATCTTAACGCTGGAGGAACCATACCAGGCATTACATCTCTCAAGTCGACCTCAGCACCCGGATGCAAAGCACTAAATCTATCGACGAGGTTAGAAAGTTCCCTAATATTGCCCGGCCAATCATACTCTTTTAAGACCTCTACTGACTGCGAAGTTAGTTTTATAGGTCCTGATAAAGAACTAGCATGAATCGTCGCAAAATGACTAATCAATGCCTCTATATCCTCCTTTCTTTCCCGCAAAGCTGGCGTTTCGATTGGAATTACATTTAACCTATAATATAAATCCTCGCGAAATTGTCCCTGTTGGATAAGTTCAGGGAGATTCCTGTGAGTAGCCGCTACCACCCGCACGTCCACCGGTATACTCTTGGTAGTTCCCACCGGGTCGATTTGTCCATCTTGCAACACACGTAGCAACTTGACTTGTAAGTCAGTAGACATATCGCCTATTTCATCTAGAAATATGGTACCTCT
>DBSW01000045.1 GCA_002306745.1 Dehalococcoidia bacterium UBA1332
GTATAAGGGTGCAGAGGGGTTTTGTACAAGTTTTTGGCTGAGGCTCTTTCAATGATTCGCCCTGCATACATCACCGCCACATTATCCGCATATCGCGCAACGACTCCTAAATCATGCGTGATCAAGATCAAAGCGGAATTGAGTTCTTTCGTAAGACTTTTAAGTAGGTCTAGAATTTGTGCTTGGACCGTTACATCCAAAGCAGTAGTCGGCTCGTCCGCGATAATTAGCTCAGGCTGACAGGCCAAGGCCATAGCGATCATGACGCGTTGCCTCATACCTCCAGAAAACTGATGCGGGTAATCGTTAAGACGCTGATGGGCATCAGGAATCGAAACACGTCTTAACAGTTCACCAGCCTGCTCATAAGCAGAGTTCCAAGATTCCTTTCGATGTAACCATATCGGCTCAGCTACTTGCTTACCGATTGTAAGCACAGGATTTAATGAGGACATAGGCTCCTGAAAGATCATGGCGATTTGATCTCCCCTAATATGCCGAATGCTCTGAACAGACTCTCGCACTAGATCCCGATCTTTAAACCAGATCCTTCCACCTTCGATACGTCCTGCTTCGCCTAATAACTGCAGTATCGATAAGGCTGTCACACTCTTTCCAGAGCCGCTCTCACCTACAATCGCAAGAGTTTCCCCCTCACTAACAGACAAGGACACGTTATCCACGGCTTGCACACTACCGGCATCAGTTTCAAATTTGACCGATAACTCTTCGATAGATAAAAGTGGTTTAGACATCTCTAAAACCCCATCTCTTCCTTAAGCTCTTGATCAATCCATATGCGAGCATAAATGGGCCCAGGTCGATTAGCACCTGCTCTCAATTCTCCCCCATAGTTCTTTACCCAAGGCCACCAGGCGGTGTGAACATAAGGAACGGGCAACCAAATATAAGGCGTCTCAGACATTATTGTTCTAGTGAGATGACGTATAAGTTGAATCCTCTTTTGTTCATCGCGTTCGTTATGAAGAATGTCGATTTGCTTATCAAAGTACTCACTCGAGTATTGCGAAGGATTCCACTTCTGGCCCGTCACAAAACTTTTACGCAGCGTCGTTACTGGATTTACGTGACCGCTAGAGACTAGGTACCCCGGCCCGTGGGTTTTTGTCGTCATAGCTGAAAAGAAAGACGCGTATTCCATAGGTTGGATAACTATCTGAATCCCCACTTTAGACAGGTAGCTTTCCAGCAATGGAATCAAATCCATATGGCTTGGGTTACATGAACATACCTGCATGTTGAAGCGAAAACCCTCAGGCACCCCGGCTTCCGATAATAGAGCTTTGGCTTTTTCTGGATTGTAGGTAAACAGCTCTTGAATTTCTTCCGGCATCTCCGAAAGCGGCTGAAAGTAGTCCCCAAAGTCAGGATGTTGCGGATAAGCCATGAGCTCTGCATGACCTCCATAAAAAACATCGGCGATTTCCTGCTGGTTAATAGCAAGATTCAAAGCTCTGCGAACCCGAACATCGTCAAAGGGCTTCTGGTCTACACGAAGCGAGACAAAGGTGCCTCCCGTACCAAGCCAACGATTCCATTGCAACTCTGGAGTAGTTTCCTTGAGATGATCAACTGCGATCCAGCGAATAGCCTCTAAGATATCCAGTTGTCCGGTTCGAAGCGCCGTCAGAAAAGTAGCTTCATCTTTAATAATTCTATAAATGACCCGGTCAACAAAAGGTAGCTGATAAGATTTACCGCCTACGTAATCAGAACCCCAATAGATCGGGTTTTTCTTATAAATCTGAGCGTTCGATTGAACATATTTTTCTAAACCAAAGGGACCGCTTCCCGCTACATTCCTCCAATCCTTAGGGTCAACCTGACTCAGTTCTCTAGGATTGATGGCCGAGTGATAGCCATACCCGTATCGATAAGCCCACTCAGCGTGAAATTGATTAAATTCAAATACGACCGTATGTTTATCCCGTGCCACCACCCGGTCGATGTGATCGAAATAGGACAGTATTTTTTTTGGACTCTGGTCCACAAAATTGTAAGAAAAAACCACGTCATCAGCTGTAAGCAATCTAGATTTCATTAAACCCGCGTGGTCGGGAAAAAAAACGTCCTGGCGAAGATTTATCACTAACGTTAGATCATCCTCCCAATACCAGGACTCGGCTAATTCGCCTTTTATGGAGTCGGTTGGCAGGTAAGCTTCCTGGACAAAACCGTACTTACCTCCGTTTCGTCTACTTTTGCTTAAATCGGCAACAAACAGTTGTTCTCTGACCGCTCCAGCATCGTGATTTGCTTTCCAAACCCAATCCCTGGGATCCCAGGACAGTGCCGACAACGTCACGTTAACGGTACCTACATTAAGATCGCCACCATATTGAACGTTATCTTCGGCTACCCCAATTAAGCGAGCGAATAACAAAATGAACAGAATCAAAAAACGAAGCACTTACGCCCCCCTCATCCTGGGATCTAACAGGTCTCTAAGAGCATCTCCGTATACGTTGACGGCGTACACGACAATAGTTAGGCATATCCCAGGCGCCAAAGCCAACCATGGCTGCAAGTACATATAGGTCCTTCCACTACCGCTAAGCATGCTTCCCCAGGTAGGAGCTGGCGGCGGAACACCGAGACCTAAAAAAGAAAGTCCTGCTTCTGCAAGTATCACCGCACCAATCCTGGTGGTAAACAAGACGATGATGACTGGCATTACATTCGGCAAGATGTGGAAGACGAGTATATGCAATGTACGAGCACCAATAGACTGAGCGGCATGGGTGTACATATTCTCTCGGACCCCAATGACAGCGCCCCTGACAATTCGTGATCCAGCAATACCATACAAACAACCTAAAATAACGATTATCTGAGTGACGCCTGGACCAACGATAGACACTACTACGATCAACAAAACCAAATCAGGAAATGTCATCCAAGCATCCACAAAACGTTGGATGGCCATATCCAACGTCCCACCAAAATATCCACAAATCACGCCAAGCACTATTGAAATCACGGTCGCCAGACCCGCTGCAAGAAAACCCACAATGACAGATAGCTGAGCCCCATAGAGAATTCTAGATAGAACGTCTCGTCCGATATGGTCAGTGCCAAACCAATGTTCCAAAGAAGGAGACTGAAGCTGCTGTCGCATATCCGTCTCGTTGATCCCCATCGGGGCCAGCACATCGGCAAAGACACCCGCAAAAAGAAACAACGCAAAGACTATGCCTCCAATCGCCCCAAGTTTTTTTTGTCGTAACATCTTCCGATGAAAAGCCACGAATGGATGATTCCATAGCCCAACGAAAAATTGAGGCTGATTCATTACTGCCTCACCTTTGGATCCAGAAACCCGTAGGTCAAATCAACCAGGAGATTGATTAATAGAATCACAAGCCCCACAACCAAAAAAACGCCTGTTACGATTGGGTAATCTCTTTGGAATACCGCTTCCAACAACATTAACCCCATTCCAGGAACCACAAAGATTTGCTCGAGGATAACCGCGCCGCCTATCAAAAGAGGGGCTTGTAAACCAATTAAAGTGACTACAGGAATAAGGCAATTCCTTAAAGCATGCCTGAAGACCACGATGTTTTCCGATAGGCCCTTGGCTCTGGCTGTACGAATATAATCCTGTCGAAGGACCTCCAACATCATCGTTCTGGTCATTCGCATGGTGACAGCCGACATGCTAAGCCCCAGCAAAATTGCAGGCACCAGCATATGACCCAGGTTTGCGAGCGGGTCCTCTAAAAATGGCGTGTATTGCAGCGGTGGCGACCACCTCCACCAGACAGAAGGAAACACCATCACCAGTGTTCCCAACCAAAAGCTAGGGATTGCCAACATAAGCAAGGAAAAGGATCTCGCTATGTAGTCGCCCGCCGTGTCCTGCCGCATCGCAGAATAAATACCGATCGGTATCGCGACACTAAGAGCAACCACTAGAGCAAGAAACCCTAATTCAAAAGTAATCGGGATTGTTAACGCTAACAGTTCAGTTACAGGCGTGTTTTGCCACAATGAGCTGCCCAGGTCTCCCTGAAGAATATCACCCACCCAAACGAAGTACTGAGTATAAATAGGCTTATCTAAACCGAGTGAGGCCTCTATAACTGCACGGTCGTTATCAGAAGAAATATCATTCTGAGCCAACATCAAGTCGATCACATCGCCTGGTATCATCCGAATCGATGCAAAGACAATGATGCTGGTAAATAAAATCGTAGGCAAAAGCGCCAGCATTCGCCTGATAATAAAAGCCTGCATATGGTTTAAATACTACTTCTCCCTCCCCTGTACTCTAACAGATTTCTCTCTTTATAAAGAGCGCCTTAAATCAACTCTTCGTTGACCGTGTAGGCGAGATAGCGATAAACACTATGAGCAGGCAAATTACTGTGCTGGGCTGTTTCCCCACGAAACATCATGGCAAGAACCTCTCATCATCAAGCTTTGATTTGCATTACCAAAGTGCCACTG
>DBSW01000025.1 GCA_002306745.1 Dehalococcoidia bacterium UBA1332
ATAAGAACCATAAAAAATAGGCTGAAGCCATGGCGAGAAGTATCCATGCTTGCAAATAAAACTTGAAAACAGTGTTCATGCGTCCAATATCGTCTTTGACTGTGAATACGTCCACTCCTCCAGTGATCGACATCGCCATCACAACCATCCCCACAGGAATTAATAAATATCTAGATTCAGGCAGGCCTGCGCGAAATCCAACAATCCAAGAAACAGTCACTAATAACCCAAGAATCAATGCGAACGCAATTGTTGCTGAACCTGTCAATGAAAGCGTAGCTACAGCAGCAGCAAAGACCACGATCAAGAAATGCCATGTCCACCCAGTAATCCCCGTCCCTATAACGGGGCCATTAACGAGTACCTTAAGAGAATTGCTAAGTCTTTCTCGCCATAAATAAACCACCCAACTGACTATCAAGAACATAAATATCGAATGGATCAGAAGGTATCTCCATAAAATCGTTTTAAACTCACTTCTGAGCAAACCGTTATTAAACAGCTCGAAGTTCGAATGAAAAGGCAGGTATACCAGATACCCAACAATCAGAACAACGATTACCGAAACTCCGACGACGAATAAACGGTCTACCAAAGACCTGTTTTGCACAAGAAATTGACCCGCAAATATAAAACCACATGCCAGCAAAAACTGAGTAGGGAAGTCCCACGCATTTATGGTTCTAAGCGAACCTACTAAAATTCCCAACACAATCAGGCCTGTCATAACTTCACCAAACGAGCGTCTCCTACCCATCCGCAAAAAAACAGATATTGCTGCGGCAATGGCAGTTATGGCGATAGGGATCGCTATCAGATGAGCGTGAAGATCAGCGAACAAAAAAGTAAAAAAAGGAAACTCAGTAATCTCGTTCCCAAGTGACTCAGGTTCCATCATTCTAGAGCTTCGCCAGAAATCAAAGGATCCGAATGCCTCACCTTGGAATATGACTCGTGCAAGACCGGATAGCACCTGTAACAGGCCGTCGATATTCCCTGATATCGCCACAAACACAACAGCGACTAATCCTGCAATTACTGGAGACTTTCGTGACCATGCAGGAATCTGTCTAGCTCGTAATGTTAATTCCGCTAACCCGTGGACTATCGCGTATACACCTGCGACCGTCATCATGAACAACAATGGTACTGCGAGGTTATACGCCACAGATGGCACAATTCCTGTAAAACGAATTAACGTAGCGATCATGAACTGGCCGAAGTAGTAATAGTTCAAATAACCGCCAGCATTCCAAGGGTCATACGGCGGGATAGTAGAACTTTTCACCACTGCATTCAGATACGCGAAGTCCATAGGCTTTTCTCCACCCTTCCATGGGTGCCATAAGTCAGGATTTGCTGCGCGTATAAAAAGAAATGCCAAAAATGCAGCGAGTAATAAAAGTTCAAGGCGCAATAGTCGATGCAGATTCGACTTTATATGTACTAGTAAGTCACCGCCCACGACTCGCAGTATAAGACATGAGACTAATATAAGAACAATGAGCGCCATTAATACCGCAGTGAAACTAAAATGTATGAATCCAAAACTAACCAAACTCCAAGCGGTAGTTGAAACTAAGAGCAATCCAAGTGGTTTCGCTAAAAGATAACCCCGATAGGGTAGTGGCCTGAAAACAAGAAACGAAATCGGCAAAATAATCAATGCAAAAAGCTGAGCAGCCAAATACCAAACAACGGGAGTCAGCCAATCAGGCAGCCACCTAAGAAACGTGATTGAACGCCAAGTACCACCATTTCTCTGAATCTCCGCAGCTTCATCGGAAAGCATAAGACCCACTTCAGCTGGTCGAAATTGGCTCAGCGCCTCACGGGAAGCACCAATTTGTGTTTTCAAAAGCCTGTCGGAGTATTTCTCGACGTTCTCGAATATGAACGTTTGAGGATGCTCATAAACTGAAAAACTTTCGTCAGCCCAACCAAAACTGATAGATGCAATGCCACTTGATGGTGGTTCAAACCCCTCAGGTGGACCGAACTGAATTCTGGCGAAAGGGTCTTCATAATAATCAACACCGAGTCCGCCAATGTACCTTCCTCCTGAGTAAACCAACTCAAATCCCAATTCACCATTAAACATTTTTTCGTAGAAAATTGTTGTAACCGGATAGCGCTCTTCCAGTCTTGGAATCGTTCCGTATAAACGATTACTGAGCAGAACAAAATAATCCGCTTCAGACATTTGTTCGGTTAGTTGGTCAAATTTCTTGCTGTTCTCATCGTTGTAAAGCTCAGCCCGTTCATGCATTTCTAACCATACGAGATTTGGAATTCCCTCTTCCCAGTGCTCTTGAACAACTCGATCGCCCCAATCAGCGTTGTCTTCCAGCCACTTCGAAACATCATTAACCGGATGTTGACCTGTGTAAACATTCATAAATGAAAGTGAATAATGTGCTGTAAATATCAAAACAAGCACAATCGGCAATACTCGAAGCCAGCGTTTATCCGGCTTGAGCGATTTGATAATTTCAAACATCCACCACAACATCCTCGTTCCGTAAAGAATCAAGAATGGGGTAATAGGCAACATGTACCGCATAAACTTGACATCAAACCAACCAGTTATCATCAGATACGGAATTACCCAGGCAAGAATCACTAAATCAGCTTTACGCTGCGCCAATAGGCCGGCGGCAATAGAAGTCAGAAGGCCTAACCAAACAGTGAGTCCTAAGACTGGACCGAGACCCCAAGTTCCGAGCTGTACGATCTGGTATAAGTATTTCGGGGTGTCCTCATACTGGCGTGTAAACGGGAAATCAACCTCACGTCTTACCATTTCACCCTGAGTAGAAATGTTGTCGATGTAAGTCTTAAAGTCCAAAAACATATAAGGCTGCGTCACCACAAGTACAGCCATCACCACTAAACCTGTCAAAACTAGGTTTTTGAACGAAATTCTTCGGCGAACTGCCAGTTCAACTGAGCTACGTTTTTCAGGTTTATATCGATCACCAGCGATAGAAGTTATGTAAATCACATGGGCGCTTATTAACGCTAATGAGAGAGGCAACACCGAAAACTTAGTTGCCAATGCGCAGCCAAACATGACACCGGCTAGTAATGAGTCTCGGCGTCGACCGTGTTCAGCTACTTTGATAGAAAAATATATCGTTGCCACCACGAAAGTCGTGATAAATGTGTCTACGGCGAAAAAATGGCTCAGTTGTATATGCTGAACAGCTATCGCAGAAAATAATGCCGCTAAGACCCCTACACGGGAGCTAAACACATATTTACCGATCAAATAGACTAACCAAACGGTAACAATGTCAGACAGCGCCGATAAAGCTCGCCCAGCGAATCTAAGCTCAAAAAGATCCATCCATTTATAAGGCGAGACAGCGTAATGGATTATCTTGAGAGAATAATGAGGCAAACTTCCCCAATTAAAGGACCCCGGATTTAAAGTACTAACCCTAGGATCCGTTAAATGCCCCCACTCTTCACCCTCAGGGAATTCAAGATCGTAAACCTGAGATAAAAAAGCCCTTTCATCAGGATGAAAAAGACCACCTTGATCCCAATTTATGCCATAAACGCGAAGCGCAAGTGCAATCAAAAGGATCAGTAACAAAACAGTAGGTGTTGAAACACGGAACCGAGTTGAATTCTTGTCACCCAAAATTTCTTTTGATGAATTAGCAGGCACGAAATCTATTTTTGGACTTGCATCACCGGCTCCCGAGTCAGGCTCGGCAGTAGGTAATAACTGATTTCTGTAGTTTGCAACCTCAGGCATTAGAAGGAATTCTATATCTGCAACAAAATAGAACGAAGTAAATTATTGCTTTTTAGCATGAACATTACCTTTATAAAAAATTGTCAAGATCCCAACCCCTGATGAAAATTCAAACGTTGACCATCGACTATCCCGCAACTACGCTTGACTTCTGAATTTCTGAAAAGCACGCCAGCATTTAATAGTGAATACCAGACTAATCCCGAAAGAAAACAAACTAAGTTGACTAAAACCAAAAGCCAATCTCTAGTGACGAGTTCATTCGACCGAACGGTTTTATCAAATGGATTGCGAATCGTCACAAGCACTTTCCATCACACTAATGCAGTAAGCATCATCTTTCTTTTTGGAGCGGGATCTCGATATGAAACCCCAGAACTCGCTGGTGCTTCCCATCTCTTTGAACACATGCTCTTCAAAGGTACAGATTCTCGACCAACTCCCCGTGAGATCTCTGAAGTAGTGGAAGGAGTAGGAGGCACGTTAAATGCATTTACTGATAGAGAAGTCACAGGCTATTGGTGTCGAGTTGCACAACCTAACTATCGAGACAGCATAGACCTGCTTGCAGATATGACGCTCAATTCACTTTTCAAAGACGAAGATATATCTAAAGAGAAACAGGTGGTTTACGAAGAAATCAGGGCTTCACATGACTCTCCCAACGCTAGGGTATCCATGATGTTGGATGAATTACTCTGGCCGGACCAACCATTAGGTAGGGACATTGCAGGAACGGTCGAATCTGTAGGGGCAATTTCAAGATCAGCGATGCTGAAGTATCTAGAAACACAGTATGTCGCTTCTAATACCGTAATTGCCGTGGCAGGCAATATTGAACATAAAGACGTAGTTGAGCAGGTAAACGAACTCCTTGGTGGACTTCATGATGGTGAGATATTGCCAATGTTCCCTTACGAGAAAAAATCCTTCACCAAACGTGTGGCACTAGAGTATCGACCTACTGAACAAGCGCACATAGCCTTTGGATTACAGGGACTGTCAGCAGATGATCCAGATCGATATGCACTATCAATAATGTCTGTTGTACTAGGCGAAACTATGAGCAGCCGCCTATTTGAAGAAGTACGTGAACAACGAGGGCTCGCGTACGACATCCATAGCGGCGCACATTTCCTAAGTGACTGCGGAGCTTTCGTAATCGAGTCAGGAATTGACCCCAGTAGAGTTGACGAAGCTGTACCAGTAATTCTGAACGAACTCACAAAGATGCTTGACGGAGTTACAGAAGCTGAGTTAAACCAAGCACAAAAACTAACAAAAGGCCGCATGATGTTGCGCATGGAAGAAAGCCGCGCTGTATCAAGTTTCCTTGGAATACAAGAGTTACTACGGAATAAAGTCGAAACTGTTGACGATGTACTAGCAAAGATATCCTCAGTTACCGGTGAAGACGTTAAAAGAGCGGCGGAACGGGTAATTAGGCCAGAAAATTTGGTCCTATCAATAGTTGGCCCGTTCGATAGTGCAAAACACTTTGAATCAATGCTTCAACCAGAGTAATTTTCCGAGAGCATTAAAAACACGACCAGAGCGTTCCCTTTGCTTTTTATTTAGTCGAGCACGTCAATACACAAAAAACAAAAAATCACAAAAATCGATCAAGCGTGTAAAAAAAAAGCTAGGGCTTGAAAATTAAACCGGCGTAATTTTCTAGTCATGCTGACAAGACAAACACCTCCATCAGACTTCAAATGGCAAGCGGACAACATCCGTGCGCTGCGTACTCACCTCGGTCTTTCCCAAACTGCACTTTCCAGAGAAATTGGTATTCGACAACAAACAATCAGCGAATGGGAAACTGGGATGTATGCTCCGCGCGGAGCTAGTGTCACTATCCTCACCTTACTGGCAGTAAGTTCGAATTTTCAATTCGAACCAGAAAAATCAGAGGAATACAACATTCAGCCACTAATGACTGAACAAACTGTTCGACCATCGCAGAGCCTGACTCCAAGAAGACCTGCTGGTTCGGGTCCGGTAGCACCACAACCTGAACAACCTATGCGGGCACAAAGGCTAACTTTCGAAGCAGCAAAAGCCGCTCAAACTGACCGCCGCACTGGTACTTATAATTCGATTTCTCATAATTCAAAATACTTCGAATCTAGATCAGCAGGAGCAGTAAGTCGACCCGAAGTGCCAATGTAATCCAGCATTCACACGAAGAAATAATGAAGCGCCTACCTAAGAAACCTGTCAATACTATTATCGAGGCAGGTTTTTTGAGCTTAATAATAAATCGCTCTGTGACACTCCAATCCTAGACAAAAATAATATGGTAACCAACACCAATGGAGGTTAAATTTGGCAACACGCGCATACATCCTGATCGAAACCGCTGTAGGAAAGACAAACAACGTTTCATTAAGTCTTAAGGATATGGAGATGATGAAATCAGTTGATACAGTGACTGGTCCATGGGACATCATCGCAGTCGCTGAAGTAGATGATCTTCCAAGTATTGGAGAGCTGATCAGCGAAAAGCTACATGCCATAGATGGGATTGTGAAAACCGTCACATGTCTGGCCTACAGGTGAAAATCTAATCCTTTACCATTTGGATTCCATATCGTAGACAACGAAAGTCACAACTTTGCGCTTCGACTTCACAGCTGAAGAAAAAGAATTCAAGAACCAATTGAGTTCTTTCCTTGACGATGAACTCCCTGTCGATTGGCATGGACCAGCCGATGAATCACGCGACGATCACTGGAATTTAAACCAAAAGATAAAAAAAGGTCTGGCGAAACGTGGTTGGCTAGTGATGAGTTGGTCGAAAGAGTATGGTGGTGCTAACGCCTCCCCAATGATGAACACCATATTTGCAGAGGAGATGGCGTACAGACGAGCACCTGGGCACGATCGATTTGGCACTCGAATGCTTGGTCCAACTCTGATGCGTTTTGGCACACAAGAGCAGCGCAAGAAATATCTTGGATCAATAGCCTCAGGAAAGACCCAATGGTGCCAAGGCTATTCTGAACCCAATGCTGGATCTGATCTAGCATCAATTCAAACACAAGCTGTAGACACAGGCGATCATTTCCTGATCAATGGCACAAAAATATGGACGTCGCTCGCCCATCGAGCTGACATGATGTTTATGTTAGCTCGAACTGATCCATCAGCCGATCCTCATAAAGGAATCAGCTTACTATTGGTCGACATGAAGTCGCCTGGAATTGATGTTTTACCCATCATCAATATGGCAGGAATACACAGTTTCAACCAAGTAGTATTTGATCAAGTCAAAATCCCGAAAGAAAATCTCGTGGGATCCCTCAATGATGGATGGCGCGCAGGTATCACTGTACTCAATTTCGAAAGGTCTGGGATCGATTACGCCGCATGGGCACGAGCAGCATTAAATGAACTGATCGATTACACAAAACATGATGACTCCGAAACAAAAATTATCCAATCCTGCCCTTCAACCGGGCAACGCCTCGCTGAACTTGACGTAGAAGTTGAAGCTGCACGACTGATGTGTTACGACGTATCGTATCGTCAGGGTAAGGGTGAAGTCCCTTCATCAGAAGCGTCAATGAGCAAAGTGGTAGCAACTGAGGCATATATTAAAGTGCTTGATTATGGACTCGAACTACTTGGTATGTACGGAGTTCTTGAACCCGGATCGAATCAAGCTGAGCTTCAGGGTAGATTCTTCAAACTTCGAATGTTCTACACATCGGGTCCAATTCTTGCTGGAACAAACGAAATACAGAAGAACATTATTGCTCAACGTGGACTTAAATTACCGCGAAAGTAACAGAACATGAGGAAGCGTTATTGAATTTCGGACTTACAGAAACTCAAGAAATGATTAGAGGATCTGCTCGAGAGTTTCTCTTGGAAAATTCCAGCCCGGAGACAATAAGATCTATCGGCGACGGTGATCAAGATGCAATATCAACGCTTTGGCAAGCGTTCGTGGATCTAGGCTGGCCTGCGCTAATCATAGCTGAGGAGTACGGTGGTACAGGTCTGGGATTCACCGACTTAGCTGTTCTATTAGAAGAAATTGGAGCTAATCTCGCACCTACTCCGCTCGTCGAATCATCCATAAGTTCATGGGTAATTGGGCGTTATGGATCAAAGTACATTAAGTCAGAATTTCTTCCAAAGGTTGCTTCTGGAGAGATCCTAATCACACCTGCTTTGGTTGAACGAGACGCCTCATGGGATCCAAAAACAACTAAAGCTGCCGCTATCAAATCCAACTCTAATCTAATTATTTCCGGTGAAAAACGATTCGTATCTTTTGCTGAAAACGCAACTCACGCCCTAACACTTGTTCGAATGCAACATGGTGATCTTGCTATGGTTGTGGCTCCAATCTGGAAGATGCCCGAAGTTGAACAAACTCGGCTCAAACATGCCTCTGGAGTTCCTGTTTCTTCAATAAAATTCAATGAATTTGAAGTCTCTGACTTGAACGTAATTGCTATTAATGATCAAGCAATTCAAGCTGCATATGAACTGATATCGGCTGGAAGCGTAGCTCGTTCCGCTCAACTTGTCGGAATTGGCAGAAAAGTAGTCGATACAACAGTGGAATACACGACAAATCGCGAACAATTTGGACGCCCAGTGGCTTCCTTCCAAGCAATTCAGCACCATCTTGCTGAGATGGCAATTGCCACAAAACAAACAAGGCACCTTACGTATGCCGCTGCTTGTAGCTTCTCCTCTGATGGATATTCTCCGGAAGCAGCTGCCAGAGCAAAAATTGCAGCAAGTGACAAAATAGCGAAGGTTTGCTGGACCGCGCATCAGTGTCACGGAGCAATCGGATTCACTTGGGAGCACGATCTACATCTCTACACTCGTAGAGCGCTTGCCTGGAAAACTGATTATGGAGATCCAGTATTCCACCAATCACTACTGGCGAATTTGATGGGTTTTTAAGGAAAATTTTATGTGCCCTGCAGATGAAGAAAAAAGTCAGGCTAAACAAAAAGATTGCCTATTTTGCGATATCGCCCGTGGTGATATGCCATCGACAGAAATTTACTCAGATGATCAATGCATGGCTTTCAAAGACATCAATCCTGTCGCCAATATCCATGTGTTAATCGTTCCTCGCGATCATGTAACTCACCTAACCTGTATATCAATAAATCATGAAAACCTACTAGGACACATGCTACGAATCGGTGCCCAAGTCGCACAACAGACTGGTATCGCCAAAAGTGGGTACCGACTTACGATCAATCAAGGAAATGATGCAGGACAGATAGTCGATCATCTACACATACACCTTCTAGGTGGTGGTCAACTAGAGCGCTTGGGAACCCCAATTGAATCTATTTAAATATTCACTGTTTTGCTGCAATAAGCTAGACCTTATAAAAACTCAAAAAGGCTAACTTTTAGTGAGCGTTAAATTAATATCTGCACTACGCGGGACTAGCTATTCAGCGTTTAAATACCGCGAATACAGATTGTTCTGGATCGCAGCGGCATTTTCCAACATCGGAATGTGGTCACTCATCTGGGGAAGGATGTGGTTGATGCGAACGCTAACCGAGTCCGAAGTAACCCTAGGTCTAGTCGCAACAGCAAACCTTGGTCCCGTACTTATATTCTCAATGTGGGGAGGGGTGCTTGCAGATAGATTCAATAGACTCAAAATTATACGAATCACCCGACTAATGTTTGCAATAGCAACTCTTGGAACAGGAGCACTTATAGACAGCGGCCTCGTTGAACCATGGCATGTGCTAGTAATCTCCAGCCTAACAGGAACACTGTTGGCTTTTGACATTCCCTCTAGATCAGCGATGGTGGCAACTATCGTTCCAAAAGAACATCTTGCCGGGGCGATCTCACTATATTCAATAGTATTTGGATCTGCAGCAATAATCGGTCCAATGCTATTTACCCCCATTGTAGGCTCTTTGGGGCTTGAAGGTCTTTTCTACGTAATCGGTTGTTCGTACGTATTTACAGTCCTGACGCTACTAATGATGTCAACCGACGGTCACAAAGTTAAAGCGACAACTAGCACTGCCTTTGATGGGCTTATTCAGGGCTTTAGATATCTCAGTCAACAAAAAACAATCTCATCAGTCATACTGCTAGGAATCATTCTAGGTTTATTTGGCTCTTCTTTCGAAACTTTACTGCCCGTTTTCACAGAGGAAATATTCCTCGGGACTGAAAAAACCTACAGCAATCTCCTTCTTGGAACGGGAATTGGTGGACTATTTGCAACAACAGTGATCACTTTTATAGGGCGCAGAGTTCGACCTGCTCTATATTTATTCATAGCTGGAATCTCTGTTGGAGTCATGCAACTATTATTCGCAAACACTAACGTACTCAGTGTGGCTGTATTTTTAGCTGGAATAATGGGTGGATTCAAGGTTGTACTGGGCACCATGAATACGACAGTTGTTCAAATGCTTGTACATGAAGAATTTCGAGGGAGGGTAATGAGCATCAACCAGTTGACTTGGGGTGCTTCTGCACTGGGGGGTTTGATCATGGGTTATATTGCTCAGTACTTCGATGCCCAAATTGCCATGACGTTAGGGGGGTCAGTTGCAATACTCGCGTCCGCTATCGTAGGCAGCAGACTAATTCGCAGCTATGGAATAAGTGTGAACCCTAAATAAGAAAACAATACCCATATAACATTATCAAACTAAGTATTAGAGTAATAAGATAGCAACTTTGGCTCCAATGCTTTTTACCTCACAAGAAATACATCAAGATTCAAGATTCAAGAAAATAAGTTGCGACAAACTCCCCTTGTGGGCATAATGAGCGAGTTAAATTCTGTAATTCTTATTTAGGCTAACTGTTGGTGATCTGAGTTACTAATAAATATTCATTGCCTCAAGCTTATGTTTCTATGTTGACAGCTTGAAGCATCTGAAAAAACACGACAGGAAAGGAGAGGGCAATTGCATCCATTTGCATATGTTGCCCCTAAGACGGTATCCGAGGCGGTATCCGTCTTAGCTGAACACGGTGATCGAGCCCGACCTCTAGCAGGCGGTACCGACCTTCTAGTAAAGGCTCGCGCCAACGTCTGGGATTTAGATGCGGTAGTAGACGTCAAAAACATCCCAGAGCTCATGTCGCTTTCAATAAACGGCGCTGGCCTAAGCATTGGTGCCGGTGTGCCTTGTTGTCAGGTTTATGAGCACAAAGATATTCAGGAACAGTATCCAGGAATTATCGATGGAGCATCAATAATCGGCGGTATACAAATACAATCTAGAGCTGGACTTGGCGGAAATCTTTGCAATGCCGCACCATCAGGTGACGGTATACCTGCACTGATCGCATACAGTGCAGTAGCAAAAATTTCAGGACCAAATGGCAACCGAGAAGTTGCAGTTGAAGATTTTGCGACAGGGCCTAGCAGAACTGTCCTAGAGAACGGTGAGCTGTTAACAAGCATAGAAATTCCAAAACCGGCAGCCAATTCCGGCGCAGCATATACGCGATTCATCCCCAGAAACGAGATGGACATTGCGGTCGCCGGTGTAGGAGTATTTGTACAACTTGATTCTGAAGGCAAAAAATTCGAATCTGCTCGAATCGCTCTAGCATCCGTCGGACCAACGCCGATACTTGCACAGAAAGCTGGCGATAGCCTTGCAGGTAAACCGGTAAACGATGAATCAATAGCATCAGCGGCATCACTGGCTAAGGACGCTGCAAGTCCAATTACGGACATGCGTGGTACCGTTGATCAACGAAAACACCTCGTAGAAGTCCTAACAGGACGGATGCTTAATCAGGCGATTGAAAGGGCAAGAGGCTAAGGAAACAATGACAACTAACTCGCCAAGCAAGGTTCACATTACAACAACAATTAACGGCCAACAGCACGAGTTGCTCGTGCCAGGTTATATGAGTCTTCTAGATACACTCCGGGAACTCATAGGACTAACAGGAACCAAAGAGGGCTGTCTAGACGGTAACTGTGGAGCCTGCACAGTAAGCGTAGACGGACGAATAGTTGACTCATGCCTCGTTCTTGGGGCAGAGGTGGACGGAAAAGAAGTCGACACCGTTGAAGGTATGGCTAGCCCAGACGGCCTACATCCGCTACAGCAAGCTTTCCTCGAAGAAGCAGCTTTGCAGTGCGGTATCTGCACGCCAGGATTTCTAGTCGCGGCAAAAGGCCTTTTAGATAATGAGCCTTCACCTAGTGAAGATCGAATTAGACACTGGCTTGCAGGAAACCTCTGTAGATGCACTGGTTATGACAAGATCGTCAGGGCAGTTCAAAAGGCAAGCAGTTAAGACAAAAATTAGAGAACCTGTGAACTGAATAAATTCAACGTAAAGCTTTCACTAAACAAAGGTTGCCGCCTCAATCGGGGGCTTAGTCTGGAGACACAAAAACATGGTCGCAACATTCGAGCCAAAAACCGACTATAAAGTCGTCGGCACTCGACCAATTAGACACGATGGATACGACAAAGTAACTGGTCGAGCAATTTATGGCGGAGACATGAAACTTCCTGGATTGATTTGGGGAGTGATGGTTCGCAGTCCTCACGCTCATGCAACGATTAAATCAATCGATACTTCCGCAGCTGAGGCAATGAAAGGCGTGTTTTCAGTAATTACGGGTGCAGACATGCCAAAGGCTCCAAGCAAACTTGTTGACCTCGGTGAAGGTAATGTTAACTTCAAATGGGCGTCTAACAAGTTGATGGCTGACACTAAAGTTCTTTATCGCGGGCACCCAGTCGCAGCTGTAGCAGCCGTAGATCGTTACGTTGCAGAAGAAGCGGCTAGAAAAGTAGTTGTGGAATATGACGTGCTTCCGGCGATCACTAACGTCGTAGACGCTCTAAAACCTGATGCACCGATATTACTTGATGATCTAGTTGGTGATGACCTCGGTGAAGATGTCACAAACACGAATATGGCAGCTCATGTCCGGCATGAATTCGGCGATGTTGAAGGTGCTATGGCATCTGCTACTCACACGATAGAACGTGAGTACAACATGCAGATGGTACACCAAGGATATATTGAGCCCCATAATGCAACAGCTTTATGGGACGAAGAAGACCGAATCAAAGTTTGGACTAGTACACAAGGGTCCTTTCCTGCACGAACACAAATCGCCGGAATTCTTCAGGTAGATGTGTCGCGTGTAAAGGTCACTCCACTTGAAATTGGTGGCGGCTTTGGAGGGAAGATTCCTGTCTATTTCGAACCGATAGCGGCTCTTCTATCTAAGAAATCACAGCGACCCGTAAAAATGGTGATGGAGAGAACTGCTGTATTCGAAACTACGGGGCCCACACCTGGTGCTCGAATGATCGTAAAACTTGGTGCAGATTCCAACGGAAAACTAACCGCTGCAACTGCAGATATATGGTTCGAAGCAGGTGCTAATCCAGGTGCATTTATAGGTCCCGCTGCACAATGTGTTTACGCTCCGTATGAAATTCCAAACACACGAATCGATGGATGGGATGTTCTAGTGAACAAGCCAAAAGTGGCTCCTTACCGAGCACCAGGTTCACCACAGGTCGCTTTCGCAATGGAATCAGCTGTGGACGAACTGTGTGAACAGGCCGGTTGGGATTCATTACAGTTCCGTATCGACAACGCATCAAAAGAAGGAACTCGACGCGGTGACGGTGTGCTTTTCTCTAAAATCGGAATGCAGGAGGTGCTCGAAGCTACAAAGCAGACCGACCACTGGAATTCACCGATCGGAGACGCTCCGGAAGGAAAGGTTCGAGGCCGAGGAATCGCTAATGGTTACTGGTTCAACATCGGACTAAAATCTTCTGCAAACTTATCCGTAAATAGCGATGGAACTGTGCAGTTGACAGAAGGGTCCACGGACATAGGTGGTTCTCGGACTTCAATGGCAATGCATGTTGCCGAAGTCTTAGGTCTAGACGCTCATGATGTCCGACCTGTTGTTGGTGATACAGAATCTGTTGGTTTTACCGATGTAACCGGTGGGTCACGAACAACCTACGCAACTGGTTACGCTTGCTGGCAAGCAGCAAACAATTTGGTTGATGTGCTTAAGCAAAGAGTTGCAATTTTGTGGGATGTCAAAGCGGAAGACGTTGATTTCAAAGATGGAGTATTCATTTCGAACGCTGAATCTGCAAAAACCATCAGTTTCAAAGAGCTTGCAGGTAAACTGGAAGACCTTGGCGGTCCCGCTAATTCAACAGGTGCAGTGGACCTTGAATCTGCTGGAGACGGATTTGGAACGCATATAGCAGATGTCGAAATAGATCTTGCTACCGGTAAAACAGATGTAATCCGATATACGGCGATTCAAGACGTAGGAACCGCAATTCACCCTTCATACGTTGAAGGGCAATTGCAAGGAGGATCTGTTCAGGGAATCGGATGGGCTCTAAACGAAGAATACTTTATGCATGAAGATGGTCGAATGGCCAACTCAAGCTTCCTAGACTACCGAATGCCTACTTCGCTTGACTTACCGCCGATTGACACTGTTTTGGTAGAAGTGCCTAATCCACTCCATCCATACGGTGTGCGAGGTGTCGGTGAAACACCGATATGCCCGCCAATTCCAGCAATTGCAAATGCGATCAATGACGCAACTGGAAAACGTCTATACAGTACACCTATGAACGCCGGAAGCATTGTAGAGTCCCTGAAATAGGTCAAAGCTATAAATTTGTCCAGTAAAAAATAACAATTAGCAACATTTGGCCGGGTAGTTTTAGATAACCATCCGGTCGAGTTGTATCTTTTGATATAGGTAACTGATTCAATAATCAGATCCACAGCAGAGGAAAACGAATGGTCGCAACCTACGAAACAAAGAATGACTACAAAGTAGTTGGAAACACCCCAATAAGACACGATGGTCTAGATAAAGTTACTGGTAGAGCAGTCTATGGTGGTGATGTGAAAGCTCCAGGTCTTATCTGGGGTGAAGTTCTACGTAGCCCCCATGCTCACGCACGTATCAAAAAAATTGACACTTCAACTGCAGAGGCTATGGATGGCGTTTTCGCTGTTCTAACGCATTCAGATTTTCCGACTGTCGATGAACGCGAAGTTTCTACAGGTGAGGACGTCGTAAACCTTAAGCGCGACCAATCAAACATAATGGCGAACAAAAAAGTTCACTACAAAGGTCATGTTGTTGCCGCGGTTGCTGCTGTCGATCGAAACACCGCACAACAAGCTGCCAACGTTATCAAGGTTGAATACGAGGTGCTTTCACCGATATCGAATGTTGATGACGCTATGGCGGATGACGCTCCAATAATTCTAGAAGGACTAGTAGGAGATCACCTAGGCGAAGAGGTCGAAAATACTAATGTCGCAACAATATTCAGACACGAGTTTGGTGATGTCGACAATGCATTCGCTAACTCAGATATTGTTATCGAGCGCACTGTATCAATGTCAATGATCCATCAGGGTTATATTGAACCACACAACGCAACAGCAATCTGGGCTGAAGATGGAAACGTTACAGTCTGGTCAAGTACACAGGGTTCATTCGGTGTTCGAGCACAAACTGCCGGCATGATAGGAGTACCTGAATCAAAAGTACGGGTAAATTACGTAGAAATCGGTGGAGGTTTCGGTGGTAAAACAAAAGTTTACCTTGCCCCTGTAGCTGCGCTTCTTTCACGTAAATCTGGAGGGCGTCCAGTAAAGCTCATAATGGATCGCTCATCCATATTCGAGGCAACTGGTCCGGCTCCAGGTGGAAAGATACGCATGAAAATCGGAGCTACTAAAGATGGCAAGATCACAGCAGCTGACACCGACATAATGCTAGAGTCCGGAGGATACCCCGGATCAGCTGTAGGCGCAGCTGGACTATGTGTATTCGCTTGCTACAACCTGCCTGCGTCCAAAATCACAGGCTATGACGTATTGGTAAACAAACCAAAGTCGGCCGCATACCGAGCCCCCGGCTCTCCACAGGCATCTTTCGCTATCGAGACCGTAATAGATGAAATTTGTGAAAAAGGCGGATTCGACAAAATCCAATTCAGGCTCGAAAACGCAGCAAAAGAAGGCACACGACGAGGTGATGGAGTTCAATTTATTCGCGTAGGGCTTGAAGAATGTCTTGAATCAGCCAAAGAATCTGACCATTGGAAATCACCTATCGGCGATGCGCCTGAAGGAAAGGCGAGAGGTCGAGGAGTAGCATCAGCTTATTGGATGAACGGCGGTGGTAAGTCGACATGTGACCTGATGCTTCAGGATGACGGCACCGTAATGATGAACGAAGGATCTGCCGACATTGGCGGAACACGAACTTCTATTGCAATGCAGGCTGCCGAAGTTCTAGGCATCCCAATCGAAGACTTCCACCCGTCGATTCCTGATACAGACTCGATCGGTTTCACAGGCGTCACTGGTGGATCTAGAACTACATACGCAACCGGTCTCGCTGCCTATAACGCAGCTCACAAATTGGTTGACGAATTAAAGGGAAGGCTTGCGGATCTGTGGGAGACGGAAACTGCGAACATTAAATTTAACGAGGGAACGTTTACAGCAAACGGGGACTCCATAGGCATACAAGAACTTGCTGGAAAGCTCGACCCAACAGGAGGGTCAGCAACTGCAACCGCTTCAGTCAATTTGGCGGAAGCAGGAAACGCCTATGGTGTTCATATTTGCGACCTCGAAGTGGATCTTGCAACTGGTAAAACCGATGTAATTCGTTACACAGCAATTCAGGACGTTGGTAAAGCTGTTCACCCACAATACGCAGAAGGTCAGATCCAAGGTGGTGTTGTTCAAGGTCTAGGATGGGCTTTGAATGAGGAATACTTCATCACCGACGATGGCGCCATGGCAAATAGGTCCTTCTTAGACTACCGAATGCCTACCTCACTTGACATGCCAATGATCGACACGATTATGGTCGAAGTTCCAAACCCACTTCACCCTTACGGAGTACGCGGAGTAGGAGAGGTTCCAATCTCCCCTCCCCTATCAGCAGCTGCACAGGCGATAAAAGAAGCAACCGGCAAGTCTTACTATGAACTTCCAGTAAAGCCAGGTCGCATTCTTGAAGCGCTAAACAACGACTAATCACATTCTGCTAAGCGGGAGAATATAAATTGGCCACAGTTTTCCTCCCGTACGCTCTGCGTAAGTATGCATCCGGCGCAGAGCGGGTAGAAGTGCCTGCAAAAACTCTAGGCGAACTAGTAGACAATCTAGAAGCTAAATATCCAGGAACACGAGAACATCTTATCGAAGACGGACGGCTTAAACCTGGATTAGCCGCTATAGTAGGCCATGTTGCAACGAGACGTGGTCTACTACAAAAACTAGATTCCGACACGGAAGTACATTTCATCACAGCGATTTCAGGCGGATAATCGTAGCCATTCACGCTCCGAACTGTCCCTACACTGCTAGCATTGATAGAAATTGATTCATTGTGAAGACAAAATTCAATCGGCTATCAGTTAGTAATCGATCACATATCTCTCACAGAGTCGAACCATGACAATCAAAGAAAAACCTATCAACACAGAACCTAAAAATTTCAAATTTGATAACGGGATGCTTCTAAAAGCAAACTCTAAAAAGCTAATCGCAAATGGTGTCTCGGCAATGTTAGATGCTATAGGAAATGAAGTAGATACAGAAGGCACAGCCAATACGCCTAAACGCGTCGCCAACATGTATGACGAACTCCTAGCAGGATATTCGACCGACCCACTTGAATTACTAAATGGCGCTATGTTCGACGTAGAATACGATGAAATGGTGATAGTAAAAGACATAGATTTCTACTCTCTATGTGAGCACCATTTACTCCCATTCTATGGCAAAGCACATGTAGGCTATTTACCCAAACAAAAAGTCGTAGGTCTATCCAAAATCCCTAGGCTAGTTGAAATGTTTGCAAGACGGCTTCAAGTTCAAGAGCGAATGACCCAACAGATCGCCACAACTATGGACGACCTAATCGAACCAACAGGTGTTGGCGTGGTGGTAGAAGCGCAACACCTTTGTGCGGCTATGAGAGGCGTGCGTAAACCTAATACTCTCATGACCACAAGCGCGGTACGTGGTCTATTCAAGAAAAACCCCTCAACAAGAGATGAATTTTTCGGACACCTCCGCGAATCTTAATCAGAAGTAACGGTGTGGAATGGATCCTAAGGATAAAGTAGCTTTAGTCACGGGCGCTGGTAAAAGAGTAGGCAGGTCATTAGCAATTGCACTCGGAGATACAGGAGCGCGCATTGCGATTCACTACCGCAACTCCCAAAAAGATGCCATAAAAACGGCTGAGATAATTAATTCTATGGGTAGTGAAGCTGTATGTTTTCAAGCCGACCTAGAAGATACAAAGCAGGTAAAAGCACTCGCTAGCGACATACAAAAACAACTAGGGCCCATAAATATTCTAGTGAACAACGCTTCCGTATTCGACAAAATCAGCATGCAAGCACTCGTAGAACATGTATGGGATAGGCACTTCGCTATAAACGTTCGCGCACCGTTTTTACTTGCTCAGGCGATGCAATCGCAACTTTCAAAAGACTCTGCTGGCAAGATAATAAATATCAACGACTGGAAAACAGCCCGACCAACTAGATTCGCATATGGCATAACAAAAACGGCACTCTCGGGCCTAACCCGTACCTTAGCCCTATCTATGGCACCCACAGTACAAGTTAATGAAATCGCACTGGGAGCAATCCTTCCGCCAGCAGATATTCCTCAAAATCGTCCTAGAAGTGAAATAAAAATGAATCTTGGTCCCGCAGATCGAATGGGGACACTAAACGAAGTCACGGATGCGATGATGATGTTAATTCAAAATGACTTCATCACCGGTGAAACAATAAATGTCGATGGCGGAAGACATATCCGCTAAACCCATTATGAAACCAGAGTTAAATAAACCCGACACAGTTCGAATCGAACGGCTAGAACTATATTGCGTGATCGGAATAAACCCGTGGGAACGCCAGACTAAGCAACTAATCACAATTGACATTGACATGCATACAGATCTGTCCAAAGCCGGTACGTCTGACTCTATAGAGGACACAATAAACTACCGAGACGTCTGTAAATCAATTATCGCCGAGATTGAAAATTCCACATACGACCTGATAGAAGCTATAGGAGTGCGTGTCGCAAATATATGTCTCGCAGACGACTTAACCCAATCGGTCGAGGTAACTATTCGTAAACCAGGTGCCGTACGCCAGTCAGCCGCCGTCGGAGTCGTCATACGACGTAGCAAGTCATAATTAATAGTTCTCTACACACCGCTCAATCTTTCTTTAAATAGAGCATTCTGAAAATACTAATGTGATAATTATGACTAACTAAATAAGTATCAAGGCGCTCGCAAAGGTTAAGGATTCATTGCCTCAAACACTCTCTCTGGGCTCATAGGTAATTGATTCATTCGAACTCCTATA
>DBSW01000027.1:0-2332 GCA_002306745.1 Dehalococcoidia bacterium UBA1332
TGTAGGGTCTGATTTCACTCATCCTTTATATCCTCCTCTAGTTAAAGTGAAGCGCAGATGTGGCCCCCATCTACGACCAAGATGGATCCCGTCATGTAGCGGGAGGCATCGCTTGCAAGTAGTAGCAGTGGGCCGTCTAAGTCAGGAAACTCGCCCGTTCGCCTCATAGGTATGCCCTTAATGAATTCGTCTGCTATATCGCTTTCGAGTAGTAGTCTGCTCAGATCAGTTAAAAAATAACCCGGCGCTAAAGCGTTCACACGAATATTGAATTTTGCGGCTTCGAGCGCCATGACCTCTGTCATTCTTGTCATGCCACCTTTACTCACGGCATAAGAAAATTGGCCTTTAATCGTTCTGGAGTCCGTTATTGAGGATACCATGATAATATTTCCAGACTGCTGCTTATGCTCCAGCACTCTTTCTGTGTAACGTTTTGAGATCATCCAGGCAGATTTGAGGTTGGTGTCGATAACGTAGTCCCAATCTTCTTCCTCTGTGGTTTGGTAAGTCTTCGCTCCAGCTTCAACTCCAGCGTTGTTGATCAGCACATCGACTCTGCCATGCTTTTTGTAAGCTTGGTCCAAAAACTTGTTGATGCTTTCAGAGTCGTTGACGTCAAGGGGTAAGGCTTCTGCTTTGCCACCTTGCTCGGTAATTTCTCCGACTCGCTTTTCTAATTTATCTATTCTTCTGGCACCAAGAATTGTGGTCGCGCCTTTGGCTGCGAGTGTGCCTGCGAAATGATGGCCAAATCCAGAAGAAGCGCCAGTAATGGCGATCACTTTGCCTTCGATGTCAAAAGGTTCTATCAAACTGTTGTCTCTTTCGCTAAATTTGCCTAGTAGATCAGATTTAAGGTGAGCGGTGCAACGAGTAAAGTGGTTGCAAGGAGAACTTGAATTGGCGGATAGACAAGAATGAAAAAACACAAACCCAGGCGGTCCCTACTCTATATGCCTGGGGCGAATGAGCGGGCGATGCAAAAGGCCAAGTCAATTGACACCGATGTCGTTATTTTTGATTTAGAGGATGCGGTTTCTCCAGAGTCGAAGGCGTTAGCGAGACAGCAAGTTTTTGATGCGATAGGTTCTGGGGGCTACGGACATCGCGAGTTGGTCGTTAGAGTGAATTCGTTATCTACCGAGTGGGGGAGGGCGGACGTCGAGCGATTTTCGGAAGCGGATATCTCGGCGATGTTGTTTCCAAAAGTCGAAACTGTCTATCAGCTTGAGAAGATTGACGAACTATTATCTTTAAATGGCAGATCAGATTTAACACGATGGATTATGATTGAAACGCCGAGAGGCGTTCTCGATCTAGAAACCCTGGCAGATCACTCGTACGTTGAAGCCATCGTTATGGGTACCAGTGATTTGGTTAAAGAGCTAAGGGCGAAACACACTGAAACCCGGTCTAATTTGGACTATGCGCTCCAACGATGCGTCATGGTCGCTAGGTCCAGAGGATTGGATGTTTTTGATGGTGTGCATCTGGATTACCAAAATCTTGATTCCTTTAGGGAGTCCTGTGTTGCGGGCCGGGATATTGGCTTTGATGGAAAAACCCTGATTCATCCAACACAAGTGACAGTTGCGAACGAAGTATTTGGTTTTTCAGCGGATGACTATGAATATGCTAAGCGGGTGTTAGCGGCGTGGAACCAAGCGATTGAAGCTGGTAAGGGCGTTGCGGTTGTGGATGGCCAGCTCGTCGAAAACCTCCACGCAGAAGAATCAGAACGCATTGTCATTTCCTATGAGGCCTTATTAGACAGGAGAGATTGATGGGGATTTTTAGTGAAGATCAGATGGAGATTTACTATGAACGAGGTCAAGATTACGGACACTCTGGAGATCCACTGCTCTTCATTAGCGGAACTGGCGGGGATCTGCGTAATAAGCCAAACCAATTTGATTCTCCCCTCGCCAAGGTATTTGAGCTCATCGCTTATGATCAGCGTGGGTTAGGTCAGACCTCTAAGCCGGATGGCGACTACACGATGGCCGACTATGCTGACGACGCGGCCGCACTCTTGGACTATCTGAACCTGGATCGAGTGCCAGTAGTGGGTGTTTCTTTTGGTGGAATGGTTGGCCAAGAATTCGTTTTGAGGCATCCAGATAGAGTTTCTAAACTCGTGCTGGCTTGCACCTCCTCGGGCGGACAGGGGCGCTCCTCTTATCCGCTTCATGAGATTGAAGAGTTAGAACCCTACAAGCGAGCTGCAATGCATTTGGAGGTCTCGGATCTCAGACGAGACAAGGTCTGGCAGAAAGAGAACCCCGAAAAATGGGAGCAATACATACAGATGTCGATATCCGCTCGCCGT
>DBSW01000027.1:2734-3231 GCA_002306745.1 Dehalococcoidia bacterium UBA1332
CTCAGCCAGATCAAGGCGCCTGTCCTTTTATTAGGAGGGAAATTTGATGGAGTTGCGCCCGTAGAGAACATGCAGGCAATAGCCGATCAGATAGAGTCGAGCGAAATTCGTTTTTACGAAGGCGGCCACATGTTTCTGGTGCAGGATAAAAAAGCTTACTCAGAGATGATTGATTGGCTCATGGACTGACTGTTTGATCAAACGGCTTTTGCTTAAAACGGTCAGCCATGAAGCTCTTGAGTTGATACGGCATCGCGAGCATAGCGGGAGTGGTTACCAAAGTTAATAGGGTTGCCACTGTGAGCCCCGAAACTATCGCCTGAGAAAGGGGAACCCAGAACGCCGATAGAGAGCTGCCAAATATGATTGTTCTGTTGATCAGGTCGATGCTCACATTACTTGCTAGGGGCAGAAGTCCCAGTATTGTCGTAGTCGAGGTCAGTATTACAGGTCGAAGCCTTTGAGCACCGGTCCTAACCAATAAATCAAGATAATCG
>DBSW01000032.1 GCA_002306745.1 Dehalococcoidia bacterium UBA1332
AATCCTGAAGATTTGTGGTCCTGGATGGATGCGAATCGAGAGGCAGGCATGGAATCCATTGCGATACCTCACAACATGAACGGCTCTGACGGATGGATGTTTGAACGCACATATTATCGATCAGACAAGCCGATCGATGCAGCTTACGCTGAAATTCGTATGAGAAATGAACCGCTGGTCGAAAACTCACAGGTCAAAGGAACATCAGATACCCACCCGCTTCTCTCGCCAAATGACGAGTGGGCTGATTTTGAACTAATGGAACTGCGTATCGCGTCAACACTGGCCTCGCAGCCCGAAGGGAGTTACGTCCGAAACGCGTTTCTTAATGGGATGCTGATGGAGGAAGAGTCTGGTATCAACCCCTATAAGTTCGGCGTGATCGCTGCATCTGACACACACAATGCCGCTGGGTCCTTTGAAGAGGATAACTATTGGAGCAAGACTGGCTTAATGGATATAAACCCTGTTAATAGGGGTTCGGTTCCATTGCCAGACTCAGATCCTGAGGACCTTCAATATGCGGATGGCGCATCTAGTTTTTGGGGAGCATCTGGTCTGGCTGGTGTATGGGCGGAATCCAATACCCGTGATGCGATTTTTGATAGCTTCAGAAGTAAGGAAACCTTTGCAACCAGCGGGCCTCATATCAGGGTTCGTTTCTTCGGTGGACACGGTTTGGCGGAGAGCCTTGAAGGTGCGGAAGATGTGATATCTGCGGCTTATGCGAATGGCGTACCGATGGGCGGTGACCTTAATGGCCCGACCGAGACTTCGCCCAGTTTTTACTTATGGGCTAGTAAAGATCCCGACACAGAGCCGCTCCAACGTTTACAGATTATTAAGGGCTGGATAGAAGATGGTGAGCGCAAAGAGGTTGTTGTAGATGTCGCGTGTTCCGACGGGGGCGAAGTCGATCCTGATACAAATCGATGTCCGGATAACGGCGCCAGTGTCGATCTTACCACTTGCGCCACCACACGAGATTTGGGTGCTCGTGAGCTTAGCGCAACATGGACAGACCCTGATTTTGATGCGTCACAAAATGCTTTTTACTATGTGCGTGTTCTGGAGAATCCAAAGTGTCGATGGTCTACTTGGGACGCTATCAGAGCTGGGACCCCTCTCAATCCAGATATGCATGCGTCGATCCAGGATCGTGCCTGGACGTCGCCAATTTGGTACAACCCTTAATAACGTCTAAGGCTCTAGAATCGGTTTAATGTGAGATCTGATCAATAGATAGGTAAATCTTGGAGGCAAAATGAGCATTGCGGAAAATTCGGATATAGAAAACTGGATAGCAAAGGAAACACCAGAGACCGCGATAGAGCCGGAATTACCCATTATCGATCCTCATCATCACTTGTGGGATTTGAGAAAAAACAACCAAATGGGTTTTCGTCAGGAAGTCTATTTATGCGAAGAGATTTCCAACGATATTCAGGATAGTGGACATAACGTAGTTCAGACTGTCTTTGCTCAGTGCGGAGCGTTTTATAGAGCAGACGGACCTGAAGAGATGAAATGCATCGGTGAGACTGAGTTTGTAAACGGTATTGCAGCGATGAGTCGCTCTGGTCTGTATGGTTCTACTCGTCTTTGCACAGGAATATTTTCTACAGCAGACCTTAGGCTGGGCTCGGGTGTTGAAGCGGTTCTGGAGGCTCATCTTCAGGCAAGTTCTAACTTTCGTGGTATTCGAAGCGCCTTTCCCTCTGATTTAAATGATACGTTTTTGGAGGGCTTTTCTTTACTTGAGAAATACGATTTGAGTTATGACAACTGGTCGCCCGATTTTTCACGGCTGCCGCGTCTGGCCGATTTAGCAAATAAGTGTTCGGGCGTGACTGTGATAGTTAATCACCTGGGTGGAAGGATCGATCCAGAGGCAAGTAAAGAAGAAATAGCCGCATGGCAAAAGGCTATTGATTCAGTTGCCGCGTGCCCAAACACGGTTATGAAGCTGGGGGGCGCCCAGATGCGGGTAGGGGATTGGGAGCCGGCTTATCATATGCATATAGCGGATTCCCCCTGGAGTTCCGACAGGTTCCTAGATACGTTATTTTCACGTTATCAGTATGCAATCGAAGCTTTTGGACCTGAGCGCTGCATGTTTGAAAGTAATTTCCCTGTCGATAAGGACTGTATTTCCTACGGTACTTTGTGGAATCTATTTAAAAAAATGGCCAACAAACTGGGGTTGTCAGAATCCGAAAAGAGGGCGATGTTCAGTGGCACGGCAGCCAAAGCCTATCGTCTGGAGGCGCCCTGACAGTTTCCAGCTTACTTTCTTAGCGGTCTACTTAATTTTGAAGGGTCGATAATGAGGACAAGTAGCTCCGTTGAAGAATCAGTCTGTCAATCGCTTGGATTATAGGCGGTTTTAAAGTCCACTACTTATTCAGATTCCGCTTTTTGTCATTGAGTAGAATAAAATCTAAAGTAAAAGAAGCTAAAGAGCTTTTTGTATAAGGGGTTTCAAAATTGGGGCAGTTGATAGACGGTATATGGCACGAAAAGGATTTACCGCGTGTTAATGCTGGCGGAGAGTTTGAGCGGAAACAATCAGACTATAGGTCTCACCTTGGTTCTGAAAAATACAAGGCCGAGGCTGGCCGCTACCATTTGTTTGTAAACGCTGGATGTCCCTGGGCTTATAGAACCATACTCTATCGGTCTATCAAGAACCTATCCGGACTTATCACGATGTCTTATTCTCGGCCTGCGGCTGGTACAGAAGGATGGACATTTGGCGAGCCTGAGCCTTTATTGGGGGCCGTCCATATGCATCAGGTATATACTGCTGACAATTCCTCCTTTACTGGGAGGTGCACTGTGCCTGTACTATGGGATAAGGAAAGTAACTCAATCGTCAATAACGAGTCCGCAGACATTATTCGAATGTT
>DBSW01000088.1:0-1510 GCA_002306745.1 Dehalococcoidia bacterium UBA1332
TAAGTGAACGATAAACAACAGTCGCTGCGGTCCGCTCTTCTGAGGAAAGATATTTATTACGACTACTTACTGCGAGACCATCCTGCTCACGAACAGTTGGGATCGGTATTAGATCAATTTCGAAGCCACAGGATTTCACGACATGCTTGATGACCCCAAGCTGCTGTGCATCCTTTTCTCCGAATGTTGCCTTGTGTGGTCTAATTATAGAAAACAACCTTGCAACGACCGTTGCGACTCCATCAAAATGACCGGGGCGATAGATCCCCTCAAGTTCTAGAGAAACGCGACCAGGATCAATCAATTTAACTGATCCATCTTTAGGATATATTTCGTCTACAGTAGGTACGAAAACTATATCTGCCCCATGTTTATCAAACTCATTTAGATCCGCTTTTTCTTCAGCAGGATACTCCGATAAATCTTCATCCTGTCCAAACTGTGTAGGATTCAAGAAAATAGAGCCAACCAGAGTCTCACACTGAGGACGAATCACATCGATATGGGTGGTATGGCCGACATGTATACCGCCTAAAGTTGCAACCAGACCAACCGGACCCGAAATTTGAGATCGTAATTTCGTCATCTCTTTTACTGTTCGTACAACTTGCATAACAAAAGTTTCCAATAAGGTGAGCTAGAGTAGGAACGCTAGTACGCTGCGCAATCCAGTTAACTTAACGGAAAAGACAATCCTAGTTACAAATATTGACTTACGCTCGCTAGCTATTCAAGTGAATGCGTTTGCTGACGAACGCGGGTATCGTCAGAATAAAACGACTGAGATTCGGTCGGAAATACGCGATCTCTCACGTCGTCGCTGTAACGCATTAGAGCATCTCTAATGATTGGAGCTAGTTCGGCGTAATTGCCAGAATGGCGAGGACGGAAATCCGGGTCGAGACCCAACATGTCATGAAACACCTGAACCTGACCATCACAATAAACACCAGCCCCGATACCTATAGTTGGAATTTCGAGTGTTTCCGTGATTTCCTTCGCCAATTCTACTGGAATAAGCTCCAACACTACCGCAAACGCCCCAGCTTCTTGTAACGCCAATGCATCTTCTAAAACCTTGTTTGCCGACGCATGAGTTTTCCCTTGCACACGATATCCGCCAAGTCGGTTAACATGCTGGGGTGTTAGACCAACGTGCCCCATTACAGCTAAACCAGCCTCAGCTAACCTCTGGACTATCGGCGCAACGGGCTTCCCACCCTCTAGCTTGACCGCCTGAGCTCCACCTTGTTGAATTAAGCGTGCTGCATTTCGCAAAGCAGTTTCAGCATCAATCTGATAGCTAAGAAAAGGCATATCAGCCACAATAAGGGGTCTAGTGGTACCCCTTACAACCGCAGCTGAGGCACTAACTATATCGTCAACAGTAACAGGGACTGTCGAGTCGTGCCCTAAGGCAACATGCCCCATACTATCACCGACAAGAATCATAGGTATCCCCGCTGCATCCACAATTCGAGCAGCTGTGTAGTCGTATGCCGTCACCATT
>DBSW01000088.1:1913-9356 GCA_002306745.1 Dehalococcoidia bacterium UBA1332
TGTACCTCCGCCCCGGTCGACTGCAACTTGCTAGCCGCCAGACCTTAGTTCACTAATCTCCTATTATTATGACTGATTTTTTGAATCTTGTGAATAAATTAGGTTTGATTTTAATCCAAAAGTAACGAGCGAATAGCTTCTACAGATGAATCTGAAAGAGTACCCTGTTCTTCGGCTATATGCAAAGAAGCGATTGCTAGAGCACCGTAAGCCTTTCCAGTCTCAATAGATTTTTCCTGTGTCGCTTGAAATTGCATCTTAATAGTATCGAAATCACCGCGTACAAATGGTCCAGTCATTGCTGACGGAAGACCAAGTCGATCGATCGCATCGACTGTCGCACGGATCAACGGTATTAGCCTCGTTAGTGCCTCTTCGCGATCGATACCTAACTTAGCCCACATTTCGGCTGCTACACCGATCCATCCAGCAGTCATCCCACAAGCCATAACTGCAGAGGCATGATACGCCGCTCTTTCAGAGGACTTGATCTTAAACTCTGATCCTCCTAAATCAGTTGCGAGTTCTGCCAACCATTCATACAGTTGATCATTTTCAGTCTCAGTTGCAAATGAAACGCCATTAAGTTGACCAAATGACTCGTTAGTCGGAAAGGTCTGTAGTGGATGAAAACCTGCCACTGCGGACCCGTATGATGCTGCATAGTTGAGAGCCGAAACTGATAAAGCTCCTGAGCAATGAACTACGGCCTGATAGGGCAGCCAATTAACTGCATTGCAAATATCCTCAATCACAGCATCTGGACTTGTTATAAACACTATGCCCGCCAAATTAGATGCCGTTTGAAAATTGTCAGTAATTATCGAATTAGGCAGGCGTTCCTTAAGCCATTTTCTATGCTCAATTCGACGTGATGTGACAGATACAACGTTGTATCCAGATTTCTCAAGTGCAATTGCAAGACTCGAACCAAGTCTTCCTGAGGCTAAAACTGCAATAGGTGTTTTTTTGTCTAACTTAGTATAAAAATTCATTAGAAACTAGCTCGGGCGTCGGCTGCTGAAAGAATACCGCCCAGACTATTTGCCGATTCAATTGCATTTAGAATCGCTCCAGATACGGCCTTCAAAGCCGCAGCGTGAAGAACATCGCCTTCGACAGAATCCGTATGAGTACCAGTCGCAAGCCCAAATACCGTATCGCCATCATTTGCGGTGTGCGAAGGTCGAACAGCAAGTGCAATGCCGTCCTGACCGGCCATTGCCAATCTAGTAGCCCCAATTTTATCTAACGAGGCATCGGTAGCCACCACTCCAATTGTTGTGTTCCGAAAAAAACCTCTACTTCTTTGCGGAAAGTCAATCAAAAGATCTATCGAATTTGCAAAGCCATTTTCCGTTTTTGGTCCAGCAATTATTTCGCCGGTCTCCGGGTCAACAACATCCCCAATCGGATTAACTACCATCAATGCACCTACAGTCGCCCCTCCCAAAACTTGAACCGAAGCAGTACCTATACCACTCTTAATTGAATGTGATTGTCCGAGAAGCTTAGCTGCAGTTGCACCAGTACCCGCACCAACACAACCGGTTTCGAAATCACAGCTTGCTGACTTCGCAGCGCTGTATCCATCCTCAGTGTCTGGGCGAATCTTATGATTGATAAAGCCGAGGTCAAATATGACCGCAGATGAGACCAATGGAATAGTAATTCTGCCAAGGTTTAGCCCAATCCCTTGATCTTCTAGATACCGGATTACACCGCCCGAAGAATCTAGCCCAAAGACACTACCGCCAGCCAGATTCACACCATTAATCCACTGGACACCTGCAACCGGGTCAAGTATCTCAGTATCTCTACTCCCAGGTGCTGCTCCCCTCACATCTATACCTGCAACGGCATTATGCTCGGACAGCACCACGGTACAGCCAGTTCCGTTTTCGATATCTGTATGATGACCCACGGTAATACCGTCGACATCTGTTATTGCGCCAGAGTATTTCACTTGTACCCGTTTTCAACTAACCAACATGTTAATCTACATTGGAATTAGGCTAAGCGGTTTAGCTCAGAGTAGCACAACAAATGTAGAGTTTAATTACTTCCAAGCTAATGATTAAAATCAATATGTACTAACCACAAAATGTAAGGGTATACTGAGTCGGATGTGATCTGCGGCGAAATTCGTAACCTACGCCGTACATCGATATGACGAACTACTAATTTCAAAGTAGGAAATAGTACATTCGTTTCATAACCTATGTGAGGAGTACAAAGTGCCACGTAACTTCAAGGAACTTAAGCCCGCATACGGATTTGACGATGTTGCGATAGCTCCGGGAGATATAACGATTAACCCGGAAATGGCTGATTTAACGACGAATTTCGACGGGGTGAGACTCGATGTACCCTTTATAGCCTCCGCAATGGATGCTGTAGTTGATCCGAAATTTGCAATCGACATGACACAAGCCGGCGGTATGGCTGTCATGAACATGGATGGATTACATACCCGCTATGAAGACACGAATGAGATATATGAAGAGATAGCTGCTGCCGCAAGAGAAGACGCAACAGAGATCATGCAAAAGATCTACTCTGCACCGCAAAAACCTGAACTGATTGCAAAAAAAGTAGAGCAAGTGAAAAAAGGCGGAGGCAAAGCCGTAGTTTCATTTGTCCCTCAAACTGCAAAACGGATGGCACCACTAGCAGTAGAAGCAGGTGCAGACATTGTCGTAGTCCAAGGAACTGTAGTTACCGCCCGCCATTCATCAAAGAGTATTAGGGGGCTGATATTCTCAGACATGATCAAGAATCTCAAGGTACCTGTTCTGGTCGGTAATACCGTTTCGTACGAGGTAACTAAAGAATTAATGCAACAGGGCATTTCGGGCGTTATGGTCGGAGTAGGACCAGGGTCTGTTTGTACAAGCCGGGAAGTTCTAGGAATTGGTATTCCACAGGTTAGTGCGACTATCGAGTGTGCCGCTGCTAGAGATGATTTCTTTAAAGAAACGGGTAGATACATCCCGATTATCACCGATGGTGGTATTCGCACTGGTGGCGATGTGTGTAAATCTTTCGCTTCTGGTGCTAACGCGGTTATGATCGGCAGCCCATTTGCAAAAACTGAAGAGGCTCCAGCAAAAGGTTTCCATTGGGGTATGGCAACTTGGCACGATTCACTGCCACGCGGCACGCGAATCAACATGGGAACAGAATATAGTCTTCACCAACTTCTCTACGGACCATCGTCGCGAACAGACGGTACTCTGAATTTAGTCGGCGCACTCAGGGTATGCATGGGCTACGTAGGAGCAGATAACCTGAGAGAGATGAATAAAGCACGAATGGTATATGCGCCTGCTATAAAGACTGAAGGCAAAATCTACCAGATGGCAGGGCTGGGCAGCTGATCAATTAGAGAAATCCAATTTCTTTTAGACAATAAGTTACAAACAAAATATTTAAGCCTTAATAAATCGTAATATTTCCGCCAGCACAATCATGTGCTGGCGGATCAATTTAAGAGACAATCAAGAAATGAACTTTAAGCGCCCACGCGGCACGGCAGACATACTACCCACAGAGCAAACGTACTGGTCACACGTTTATACAACCGCCCACAATGTAGCGGAACAATTTGGCTACCAAAGAATCGATACGCCCACATTTGAAGATACTGATCTATTTCAACGAGGCGTCGGAGACGGAACCGATATTGTCCAAAAAGAAATGTATTCGTTTGAAGACCATGGTGGAGATTCAATCACTCTACGGCCTGAGGGCACTGCTTCTGTCTGTCGAGCATATCTAGAAAACGGACTACACAACGAGCCCCAACCGGTTCGATTATTCTACACAGCCCCTATGTTCCGCTACGAGCGTCCTCAGGCAGGTCGGATGCGCCAACATCACCAATTCGGTTGTGAAGCAATAGGTGCTCCGAATCCTGAGGTAGATGCCGAAGTGATAGAACTTGGTTGGAAATACATCTCAGATCTTGGTATCAAGAACGTCTCACTAAAGATTAATACCCTGGGAGATCCTGAAGGGAGAGTTGACTACCTTAGCGATCTCAACAAATACTTTAATACTCACATCAATGAGCTTCCGAAACTCGATCAGGATCGATTACGTAGAGCACCATTGAGAGTGCTGGATTCAAAGGAAAAGCAAACTCAGCAACTAGCTGACAAAGCTCCGAAGTCAGTCGATTACATCGGTGGCGAGGTGAAAGAACACTGGGAGGCACTGCTGGGCCTCCTAGATAATCTTAAAACCGTTTACAAAGAATTTAAATACGATATAGATCACCGATTGGTTAGAGGTCTAGACTATTACAACCGGACAGTATTTGAATACGAGCCGATTGAAGCTGGCGGGCAGGGTACATTGTTAGCAGGAGGACGATACGATCCGCTCATAGGAATTCTCGGAGGCCAGAACACTCCAGCAATCGGATTCGGATCGGGAATCGAAAGAATGATTCTCGAAATGAAAAAACAAAATGTCGAAGTCGACAGTACATACGCACCCAATATAGTTGTTATCGCACTAGGAAATGCCGGTTCTGCAGCTGCAAAATTAGCGAGTGAACTTCGAGCCAAAAATATATCCACCGTTCTCGCACCAAGTCGTTCGCTTAAAGCACAGATGAGATTTGCGAATAACCAAAATGCAGAGAACGTTGTAATCATTGGTGAGAGAGAAATACAAAACGGAGTGGCTTCGATTAAATGTCTAACTACAGATGGTGCTCAAAAAGAAGTTGCGCTTGAAGCTGCCACAATAGCCGCACACATTCATTTACTAACTGACCAGTAACTAATTTAAATAAATTTCACCAGATACCATAATTCAATTTATAGTTTCATCCTAGTTTACCTTTACTCCAAAATATGCAGCACTCAATGGAAGACCGATTAAAAGAAATTGCTGACCGGCACAAAGAAGTCGAACGGCTGATGTCATTACCCGAAACTGCTGCCGATCCCAATGCCATACGGCGACTCGGACGAGAATACAGTCAACTTCAACATGTTGTTGAACTATGGAACACAATGAAACGTGTTCAAGTAGATCTAGAGGGAGCTGAAGAACTAATCGCAGATGAAGATGATGCCGAAGTTATCGAAATGGCAAATCTAGAATCAGAAGAATTGAAAGCAAAACTTGAAATTCTAAATGGAGATATTAAGTTAGAACTTCTTCCTAAAGATGAAACCGAACACGCCGATGCAGTAGTAGAAATTAGAGCAGGGGCTGGTGGAGATGAAGCTGGTCTATTTGCAGCAGAAATATTCCGCATGTACCAGCGATACGCTGAAAGCCGTAAATGGAAGTTAAAAATGCTCAGTGAAAACGCCACGGGCGTGGGGGGCATTAAAGAAGTTACGTTCGAAATTGCAGGCGAACGTGCCTATCAACGCCTACACCTAGAAAGTGGTGTACATCGCGTACAACGAATACCTGCGACGGAATCTCAAGGTAGAATTCATACATCTACAGCTACTGTAGCGGTCTTACCAAAAGCTGAAGAAGTAGACGTAGAGATCAGTGAAAATGATTTGAAAATTGATGTATTTCACTCCGGGGGTGCTGGCGGCCAGAACGTAAATAAAGTCGCAACCGCTATTCGCATCACGCATGAACCAACAGGACTGGTTGTACAGTGCCAAAATGAGCGCTCCCAACTTCAGAACAAGCTTCAGGCAATGGAAATTCTTCGTTCTAGATTATGGGACCTCGAGTTACGTAAGCGACAAGAAGAAGAAAGTGCTAACCGTAAGGCCCAAGTAGGAACTGGCGACCGCTCTGAAAAGATTCGAACTTACAACTTCCCACAGTCCCGCATTACTGATCACAGGATTGGCTATACCAGTCACCAGATGCAGACTGTAATGGGTGGAGAACTAGATGAATTTATTGACGCACTTCTACAGGAGGAGCAAGCTCGCAAACTTGCAAACTCCCATCTGTAAATGACTAAGCCGTCAACAAGCGTCAACTAAAACAAACGCATAACCCGAACAGTATTTCATCCTAAATTACAAGCGAATAAAATCTCGTCGAGTACATGAAACGTATTCTTGTGATATGACACCCCCAACAGTTTCAAGTTTAATCCGATTAGTAACAGAACGGCTCACTAAATCAGGTATTGAGGAAGCCAGTACCGAGTCACGCCTATTGATTCGTAGTGCCTTCGGATGGTCGGCTATTGAACAATTCACCAATCTCGACGATACACCTCCAACAAAACATCTGGAGGTTCTAGAATCTCACATAAGACGTAGAGAATCCCGGGAACCTTTGCAATACATCACCGGAACGACTGAGTTCTACAGCAGGCAGTTTAGTGTAAACGAATCGGTATTAATTCCCCGCCCGGAGACCGAGCAGCTGGTCTCTCTGGCAATCGAGTTTGTCAGGACTCAAAATATTGGTGACCCCAAAATTGCAGATATTGGTACTGGATCTGGGGCTATTGCGATTTCACTTGCATTGGAAATGCCGTCTGCGAAGATTTATGCAACAGATATCTCAGGTGATGCGGTAATCATTGCACGCCAAAATGCTGAAAACCTCGGCGCAGAACTTGATATATGCAAAGGCAACCTGTTAGACCCTCTTGACGGTCAGTATGACGTAATCGTCTCGAATCCTCCGTATATTCTCTCAGGGCAACTAAATTCATTACAAGCTGAAGTTAGAAAAGAACCAATTTTAGCTCTCGATGGAGGAAATGATGGGCTAGGCGTAATTAGACCGCTACTAGCTAACATCAAAAATAAACTAAAAGAAAATACGAGTGCAGTGTTTATCGAAATTGACCCACCGGTCGAGCACAAAGTAATGCAAATGGCTCAATCACAATTTCCACATGGAAAAATATCATTACTAAGCGACTTATCTGGATTATCTAGATACATCACAATCGAACATATCTAAGCAGATTTCTTTTCATGCCACATATCCAAAGATAAGCAAATCAAAGTAGCAATATAAAAAGCCTCGATAAATTTGATTGACTTACCGCTTGGTGTACTGAGGTGCCTTACGAGCTTTCTTCAAACCGTACTTCTTGCTTTCTTTCATTCGAGGGTCACGAGTCATAAGTCCTGCATCCCGTAAAGGCTTTCGAAGACTTTCATCCATATTTACAAGCGCCCGTGCGAGACCGTGGGCGAAAGCTCCTGCCTGACCACTGCCACCGCCACCGTGAGTCTTAGCTACAACAGTCACTTTATCTACAAGACCTGTTGCACCGAGCGGGCTGGTTGCCTGTCGAAGCCATGCACCGACAGTGAAGACTTCATCAATAGGCTTACCATTCACAGTGGAACCACCAGGGGTGTTATAAACACGAATTCGGGCAATTGACGTCTTTCGACGACCAGTACCGTAATAATACTGCTGGGTTGTCAACTATTTTTCTCCTGAGTTCCCAGCAGTCTTAGCCGCTGGCTTCTTAGC
>DBSW01000086.1:0-5219 GCA_002306745.1 Dehalococcoidia bacterium UBA1332
TCATTTGATATGGAAGTTTCTCTTACAGGCGATTCGTACGTAGCCGGTGAAGAGACAGCACTCATGGAAGCTATCGAGGGAAAACGCTCTACACCGCGCTTTAAACCGCCTTTTCCAGCAGCAGCGGGTCTTTGGCAGAAACCTACAAACATCAACAACGTGAAAACGCTGTCTTATGTTCCAGAGATCGTTCGCAATGGATCCGACTGGTTTAAGGGAATTGGAACAGAAACCACCACAGGAACTGCTATCGTATGTCTTTCAGGGCACATTAAGTATCCTGGCATGTATGAGGTTCCGATGGGAATGACTATACGTGAAGTACTTGAGAAGGTCGGTGGTGGCGTTTCCGAGGGAGAAAGAATAAAAGTGCTTCAAGCCGGTGGTCCATTGAACGGATTATTGGGCGAAGATGCATTTGACACTATGATCGATTTCGATGCCATGTCCGAAGCTGGAGCATCGATAGGCTCAGGTGGCATAATCGTGGGTAACGAAACGGTCAATGTTGTTGACTTGCTTAGATCACTGATTGCGTTCAACCAATTCGAGTCATGCGGTAAATGCTTTCCTTGCAGGCTGGGCAATACACATATGCTGGAAATTCTGGACAGAATGTGTCAGAACAAAGCTAAGTCCGCAGATCTAGCGCTACTTGAACGTGTAGGTACAAGTATGAAAGCCGGTTCGCTTTGCGGACACGGGCAACTGGGTTACAACCCTATCGCTTCGGCTTTGAAATATTTTGGTGAAGAAATTAAGTCTTGCCTAGATGGCGAAATACCAACAGGTGGAGTGTACGGCGACGGCACGATGATATTGCCAAGTCGCACACGCCCATAAAAACGAGTCTATACATTCGGAGAAAACTTCATGTCGGATGGAACAACCTTCAAGATCGATGGTCGAGAGGTGACTGCTAAACCTGGCCAGACAATCCTGCAGGCTGCGATGGATCAGGAGATATACATCCCTTACCTTTGCTACTACCCGAAAATGAAACCGCAAGGTTCATGCCGTGCATGTATGGTCGAGGTTGAGGCAAACGGTCGAAAAATGACGGTAGCATCTTGCACCACTCCGCCTATGCCCGATGCTGAGGTAACGACTGATAGTGACGAAGTGCAGGGTCTGAGACGAAATGTTGTTGAACTTTTGATGAGCGAGCACCCACATGGGTGTTTAACATGCCACAGAATCGAACTATGTGGGCCGCAAGATATTTGTCAGCGTCATGTAACCGTGACGGATCGATGCACTATCTGCCCAAAAAATGAACGATGCGAACTAAAGGACACGGTGCGGTCAGTAGAACTTGATCTTAGAACACCGCTGAACTACCATCGGCGAGATCTGCCTATCCATGCGGATGACCCTTTTTACGACCGTGATTATAACTTGTGCATTGTCTGCTCTAGATGCGTTCGTGTATGCGATGAAGTACGTTTTGACACTGCATTAACACTTACCTCTCGATCTGGCGTTGCTTTAGTGGGGACATCGCATGGGACTTCACTTTTAGAGTCAGGCTGTGAATTTTGCGGTGCGTGTGTTGATGTGTGCCCAACGGGATCATTAACTGAACGTAACTACAAATGGGAAAAAGCCGTATCCGAAGTCACCACGGTATGCACAAACTGTCCTGTCGGTTGCCAAATGATCGCCGAGGTCAATAGATTCGGCAAAGTCGTGAGATTCAAAGGGGATCTGTCAGGAGCTGCTAATAATGGACAGGCATGCATGACCGGTAAGTTTGGGTATGAGTACACAAACGATTCATCAAGGCTAAAGCGACCATATATACGCGAGGACGGTGTACTCAAAAAGACTAGTTGGGACGATGCACTTGGGAGGGTTGCAGCGGCACTGTCTGAACGCAATCCTAAAGAATTAGCTGTCATTACTTCACCCAGAGGCTCAAACGAAGACCATTATGTTGCAGCGAAATTCGCGCGAACCGTAATTAAGACCAGTAACTTAGACTCAGCATTAAACGCTGACAACGCAATGTTGAACCGCTTAGCGTTACGCATCGGCGCAGGAGCAGCCACTAACCCCATCTGGGATCTTGAGGCAAGCAAAAGCCTACTTGTAGTCGCAGGCAACCCGACTGAAGAACAAAACGTACTGGCGGTTCCTGCTAAAAAAGCTGTACGCGAAGGTGCGAAACTAGTGGTAATTGACACTCGGGAAACCGAGTTCACCCGAATAGCGACAGAATGGCTTCGCCCCAGACCAGGTTTCGAGTCACTTCTTCTGGCTGGTATCAGTAAGGTCGTTATTGATGAATCGTTAGAAAACAAAAACTTTGTAGGAGATCGTGTAGACAACCTAGTAGAAATAAAACAATCACTTTGGAAATTTGATATAGCGAAAATTTCACGGGATACGGGAATAGAAGAAGAGCAAATAAGGCGCGCTGCAAGGATATTTGCTTCAACGGATGCGGGCGCAATTCTCCTCGGGAACGACGGGCTTGACGATCAAACTACGGAGCACGTTGTTGATGCGGCTGTGAATTTAGCGGGCTTGACAGGCAATATAGGTAAACGTGGGGGAGGAATATTCCCTCTATATCAAGGAGCAAATACGTTAGGTGCTAGAGATGTAGGTGCGAAACCTACCGAACACGGCTTGGGAATTCAGGACATCATCAAAAACATGGAGTCGGGAAGCATCAAAGCAGCGTTAGTAATGGCTGATGGGATTTCAGGTTCCACTCCCACACTCCAAGATCTTCCTAATGCATTAGGAAGACTTGAATTTCTCGTAGTGTCAGCAGCTCTTGATTCAGAAATTACTAGACATGCGGACGTTGTGTTGCCGGCTGCTACATATGCTGAACAAAATTCTACAGTCACTAATCTAGAGCGCAGGGTGCAGCTGCTAAGAAAAACAGCGGAACCAAAACATGAAGAACGTACTGGTTGGGAAACGATTGCATCAATCGCTACAGCAATGGGTAGTGGTGAATTTGGATACACCTCGTCATCTGAGGTTTTCGACGAAATAGCTGCAACCATTCCTAACTACAAAGGTCTTACACACCACCAATTGCAGGGTGGGGGAGTGCAGTGGCCAAACGGAACAATAGACTCTGAAATGTTGTTTTCAGATACATCGTCAACAATTCGCTTAGTTGACCTTGATTACGATCAGTTGACACGACCCGTAAACCAAGGAGCATTGGTATTTGCGCCAGGTCGCGTATTGCATCAGCCAGAACGCGATGTGAAAGTTGTCAAATCTGCGGACATGAACTATGTTGAACGAGAACAGGTGATTCAAATACATCCGGATGATGCGGTGAGCGCTAACATCACGGATGGAGCCAACATCGTAGTTAAATCAGAATCAGGGATGATTTTGGCTAGTGGCAGGGCAGTATTGAATTCACCACAGACGGGACTTGTCGGGACAACAACCCTGTTTGGTGAACTAGCCACGCAAATGCACGAAATTCAAATTTCAGACTGGGCACCGCATATGCCAGGATTAGGATTGGAAAACGTTCGATTGGAGTTAGCTCCGGTCGAAACACAGAGTCGGGCAGTAGCGGATTAGTGATGATCCAGAATATTTAACCTGGATTTCCATCAAATGATGTTAAATACAGAATCGATAATATTTTATTCGTCGACTGCTAGGAGTAAACCTAGTTGAACAACTATAATAAAAGGGGTGAAATGTAATGGGAAAACCAGAGGACGTAAATGACGCTGACTTCGATGCTGAAGTTATCGACTCAGCATTACCTGTGCTCGTAGACTTTTGGGCTGACTGGTGTGGTCCATGCAAAATGATTGCCCCTGTAGTCGAGGAACTAGCAGGCGAGTACGACGGTAAAGCCAAATTTGTGAAACTTAATGTCGATGATAATCCCGAGACATCGGCCAAATATGGTGTGCGTAGTATACCGACGCTTTTGATTTTCAAAGGTGGAGCACCGGTAGGTCAAGTTGTTGGTGCTGTTCCTAAGAGTGTACTTCAATCCCGTTTAGACGACGCGATATCTGAATCAATATAGAAACATACCGGACAGGTAACCGAACCTCGCGATCGCACTATTTCAACATTACAACTCTCATTTATAAATTAAACTCGGTGTATAACAAAAGCTGTGGCTACTATCGTTGGGGGAGTGAATGGGTCCCGGTGGGCCTCACGGACTTCAACTCCGCTGGCGTGTGCCCTTCGGTACGCGCGGAGGGTTCGACTCCCTTGCACTCCCGCCAGTTCGTTGTTTCACTGTTTTGCGGTTCTGAGTAGTGTAATTTTATTAACTAGATAAACATTTTAAAATTCGCGCTGGAATGCCGATCCGACAATAACGATTATTCAAGCATGACATTGTCTTATTTGTCGATAACGGCACGCCAGTCTTCGGTTAATGGCCAAGTCAGCTGCTCATCTATATCACGATGATCGTCGTACCTCGACTGGACTTCTTCGATAGTTTTACCAACAACCCGTAGATTCGCCATGGTCAAATTCCGTAATTCCATCGCATATCTCAGATACCCGACCTGATCTAGACGATATCCCATTACTTGTAGTGCAACCACATCTGCGGCTATTCCATGGTGTGAAGCAATGACAACATTTGAGTGTTTTTCATATCCATCTATCGGTCCGTTTCCTTGCATACCTACCGTACCGTCGATCACGGTGAGATTAGGAACTACATGTTGTGCCATTTTCGCGAGGGTGAGGTTAATAGCTTTACTTCCCTTGTGGATTTTCTTCTTTTGCTCTCGTCCGGAAAGGGTTCCGACTAGCACGTTTTTCAATCCCAACGTTACTACAACGTTGTTATGAGTTTTCATCGGACAAACGGAGACAACGTACGACTCAGATAGACGTTTCGACATGTACAAAGTTTGCCGATCGAGTCTGTCGTCAAACGCAGGAACAGGTATTCGTTCGTCTGTGTTGAGATCAAGAAATTCGATTTCATAATCCTTGGCAAGAGCTCGATACCCGTAGTTGTCAAAACCAGAATCCGGAGTGCCTTTCGCCGGACCAACCGCAATCACAAACTCTTTAACCCCAAGTCCTGATAGATGTTCAAGCGAAGCTCGTGTTGCATCCACGTGAGTTGCTGCAAGTTGATTTGTGGTTACTACAAAATTGGGTTTAACCATCACGGGTTTGTCAGGAATATCGATTTCAGAATCGATAAGTGCTAACGATTCACTAACGCCGTCGTAACGGTCGCT
>DBSW01000086.1:5609-7313 GCA_002306745.1 Dehalococcoidia bacterium UBA1332
TAAGAAACCGGGTTATCGAATGATAGTCTATCTTGTACTAGCGCGAGTCATAAAAACCATTGTTAGATGGTGTTACAGTCCACCGGAACGGAAAGTTTTTTAGACGGGCCTCTGTGAAATGCAAAACGTTGGGAAATACAGACATAAAAGTATCTTAATTCGCCGTTGGATGCTGCCCGTTCGCTGGAGGGGTGTTTGGGGAGCCCAAGACGATGCTGTCTCGATTAGTACCGTCCATGCCGCCTTAGATCACGGAATAATTTTTTTTGACACGGCAGAATGCTATAACGACGATTCACATTTAAGTCATAACGCTGACATGTGGAACGGAACTAACAGAATGCGTTGAGTTGTTAAGTTAGTGCACCACTGTTTGCGAAGCTGGTTTAAGTACGAAATTCTTAGCCGCAAGATCTGCAATGTACTTTCCAATTACAAGCGAAGCTGTAGCTCCTGGGGAAGGCGCATTTAATACATGAATCGCTCCTGCGGACTGCTCTATTCTGAAGTCATCAAGTAGGTTGCCATTGCGATCCACCGCCTGTGCGCGGACACCCGATCCAGTGCCGGATAAATCTTCTGCAGTCAATTCAGGAACTAGCTTTTGCAGGCTGTTTAAAAACACACCTTTCCGTAACGAACGATTTATCTCCCAAATTCCCATTTTCCAGTCGCGCAGACCCATTTTCCAAAACCCTGCAAACGTCATGGTTCGGATAAATTCGCTTGGAGAAAAATCTCTTTTCCTATAGCCTTCGCGTTTTAATGCAAGTACCGCATTTGGCCCCGCTTCCACCCAGCCTTTCATAGTTTGAGTGAGGTGAACCCCTAAAAATGGGAATGCTGGATCAGGTACGGGGTAAATTAATCCCTTAACTAAATACTCGCTTTCTTTGCGTAACTTGTAATACTCTCCCCGGAACGGGATGATCCGAAGGCCAGTATTGACACCCATAGATTCCGCCACTAAATCCGAGTGAAGCCCGGCGCAATTTACAACGTTGGTAGTTTCAAAATCTCCTGACGAGGTCTTGATAATAGTTTTACCAGAAACTGACTTATAGCCTAGTAACTCTGTGTTGAAGTAGATGTCTCCTCCAGATTCACGCACTTTATCTGCATAAACCGCTGTAACATTTCGGTAGTCGACTATGCCGGTGCCAGGGGCATATAACGCCCGTTCAGCGACAACATGTGGTTCGATATCCTTCATCTCGTCTTTACTAACCATGCGAAGGCCTTCGACCTTATTAGCAGTACCCCGTTCCTCGAGTGTGTTAAGCCGTTCAACTCCAGCGTCATCATTGGCCACAATCAACTTGCCGCAAGTCCACACGGGAATTTCGTTTTCTAGGCAGAATTTCGTCATAGATGCTCTTCCAGCGACGCAAAAATTTGCCTTAAGCGACCCAGGTCGATAATAAATACCGGAATGAATCACACCAGAGTTGTTGCCACTCTGTTGCGTGCCTTGCTTTTCATCCTTTTCTATAATCGCTAATCTAGTTTTAGGGAACTGTTCAAGCAACTGCATTGCGGTTGACAGGCCAATAATGCCGGCACCGATAACGACTACATCGTATTTATTGGAACGCACTTGTTTTTTTCTTTCACTTACGATAGTTACTTGGTCAAAAATATCATAGGCGATAATAGCTAGGAACTTTTTCTTCTCGCTTAATCGGCTCAGGAATCTGATAATTG
>DBSW01000112.1:0-999 GCA_002306745.1 Dehalococcoidia bacterium UBA1332
TATCAGCGCTTGATCGGAATCTGTTCTGTCTTTTAGTTTTCAAAAACTTTTTACTACTAAGCAATTGCAACCAGCTACTGTGCTTATACCGATAACCTTTTTATTGATTTTTATTGCAACATCAGCCTGCTCTTCTCCTCCTGTCGCAGAATTTTACACTACAAATAATTCGGGAAATGCACCTTTTGACGTAACGTTTGTTCTTGGAGATCTAGCGGATGGAGATAGCTATCGGTGGGATTTCGGTGATGGGAACGGAAGTACTGAGCTTGAACCGACTCATACTTATAATTTTTCTGGAGAGTTTCGAGTAAATCTCACCGCAATGCGCGGTGATAGGGTTTCGTTTGCTGAAGCAACGGTCAAAGTGGAACCTGGAATAGCTGGATGGGTGGTTTTAGAAGCGGGCCGCTTAGTTGTCTCTCCATTTGAAACGGTCGATTTCACTGCAACAGCTTATGATGAACTTGGTAATCCTATTGATGACGCAGACTTTATTTGGGGTGTGGATGAAACAGCCGGATTCATAGATTCAAATGGGAGATTCACTGCTGGAACCCAGCTGGGCCGCTTTGATTCAGCGGTACAAGTTGAATTTGAGAGACACGGAAAGTCCGCTTCATCATCAATTCCTGTGGAAATTGTCGAAGGGGCTCTTCACGCCGTCAAGTTTGCTCCAACTAGAATCGATGTCCAAGCTGGTCGATCTGTTTCTATCGATGTACAAGCGATGGATGAAGTAGGTCATGTTCTTGATGATGCTGTGGTTAAATACACCGCACTTCGCCCAGGTGACCACATTGATTCGACAGGACTTTTTGAACCTAGCCCTGTAACTTCGAATGAAGGTGTCGATCTTATATTTATAGAGGTCGAACTCAATGGCAATATGGTTGAATCAACGATATCCGGGACTGTACATCCGGGAATTCTCGATCAAATTCATATTTCAGAGCTGCCCAGTAAATTGAACATTGGTGAATCACATCAGCTATCTGC
>DBSW01000112.1:1396-8501 GCA_002306745.1 Dehalococcoidia bacterium UBA1332
CGTTGGGTCAGTCACAGAAAGTGGTTTGTTCACAGCGGGAACTTTAGCCGGGAATCATGATGAAAACGGCATTAATGCTAGGGGTTTTCTGAATGGGATTCAATCTGTTTCTAGTGCGCCTGTCAATATTGTTGCAGGACCGGCAACATCTATTCGTATTGTTCCACACTCAGACTCGGTGCCGATCGCAGCCGGATCGCCATTCGACGTACTTGCATCTGATATTCATGGCAACATTATTGATATAGCCGCTGAGAAATACTTGTACGAGTATTCGACAGCCGGACGTGGAAGCGAAGTAGCTGTATTTATCGCTGGTTATGAGATTGGCGATTTTGAAAATGCGATCACGGTAACATTGCCATCTGGTGTTGCGGGCAACGACATTAAATTAGTAGCTAAGGCTGATATAAGCGTTCGTCAGCGCTCGTCAAATATTATTGCCGTTGAAATCGTAGATCAAGATGGAGGCGGTATATTATTTTTTGATCTCGAAACTGCAGAATTTGGGTCTGCTGATATTGGCTTTCAAGATAACGGGATTGTCGAAATGTCGCCATCTTGGTGGCCTGACGGCTCTAGGCTTGTTTATGTCTCTGATCCGACAGGGGAACTACAGGTTTATACCCTAGATATAGAAACTCGCAAAATCGTTCAGCTTACTGATTTGGACGGTGGTGCTTCGATGCCTCATATATCACCAGACGGTAAATCGATAGTGTTCGTCGGGCTTCAAGAAGAATCTTGGCAACTCTACATAGCTGATATTCCTGAAGACGTTGACAGCAATCCTATAACGATGGCAAACGCAAGAAAAATTACCACTGAAAATGAAGCGCAACATATACTGCCGTATTGGTCTCCAGACGGCTCAAAAATTTTAACATCTGTTAACTCCGGGTCTGGATTAGTACGTGTAGTTTTAGTAGACCCGAGTGGTAATTCGGAGCCTGAAATAGTGGGTCCATACGGTAGTGTTGGATTTGGCTGGGCAGATGATGGTAAGAGTATCCATGTTGGATTATCTAGGGACGATGGTGCACTTGACTTAGGGACCCTCGAATTAGGCTCATCGAATCCAGTTTTTATCGACTCTAATCTAAGTTTCCTTGTTGCTGCTTGGTCACCTGATGATTCAGAGCTGATAGCTGTTGATGCTTTTTTAGGTTATGGGTGGATAGTTGATTCAGACGGTACAGGGCTGCGTCGTGTGATTTCTCCGGATCGCATGCCTACCCGCATGTCATGGCGACCTAAAGGATATGGCGATCCCGTATCGGTTGCAAAGATAGATGGCGAATTGAGGATGTTAGACGTTGAAGATAGCGCAACGCCCCCAGTCGGGGCTTTGGACACGGCCCTAAGTTACAGCGCTGTAATTTCGACGGATGCGGGTGAAATTAAAGTCGAACTTTTTGATGACGATGCTCCAATTACGGTAGAGAACTTTATTAATCTTTCTCGTATCGGATTTTACGATGGTCTAGAATTCCATCGAGTAATACCGGGTTTCGCGTCGCAAACTGGCGACAACATCGGTGATGGCACAGGTACTCCTGGCTACAAGTTTAACGATGAATTTAGTCGTAAACTCTCTCACAATCGACCAGGGGTGCTTTCGATGGCTAATGCGGGTTCCAATAGTAACGGTAGTCAGTTTTTTATTACTCATGACAACTTGACTCGGCTGGATGCATACGACGAAAACGGTGTTGCTAAGAACTGTGCAGATGATTCGGTCGATTGCCATTCTATATTTGGTCAAGTGATAGCCGGATTAGACGTTGTAATTAATATGGCTGAGCGCGACCCTGACACGGTAACGGAGCCCGGTGTGATAATTCAAGGTATCTCGATCATTTCTAGTCGACCATAGACTGCTGCTGCGTCTTGATCCTCATATTTTGTTTGCACGGAGAACAAATTGTCGGAAATCACAAATATTACTAGCCGATTATCCCATCTCGAATGTTCACTAACTGGCGAGACTGCTGACCCAAATTATGCGCACAGATTGAGTGCTGCGGGTAAACCTTTTCTAGCTAGATACGATATTGAAAAGGCGTCTGAAACTCTTACCAAAGAATCCTTAATTAATAGAGAAGCGAATATGTGGCGTTACCGAGAGGTTATGCCAGTGATCAACCGTAGCAATATCGTTACTTTAGGTGAGGGATTTACACCCTTGAGCCTAGCGGAGCGTCTTGGAAAACATCTTGGGATGACTCACCTGTTGATTAAAGATGAGGGTGTTAATCCGACGGGCTCATTTAAAGCGCGTGGTCTTTCAGCCGCAGTTTCCAAGGCATTTGAGTTGGGACAGACAAAATTGACAATGCCATCTGCAGGAAACGCTGCCGGTGCAATGTCAGCATATGCTGCTGCTGCTGGTATGGAAGCTCACGTGTATATGCCAAATGATGCTCCTATGGCGAATAAAATCGAGTGTGTAGCTTATGGAGCAAAACTTAATCTTGTAGACGGATTTATAACCGATGCTGGGCGTATTTCTGGTGAGCACGCAGAAACATACGGTAGATTCGACGTATCGACTCTGAAAGAGCCTTACCGAGCTGAAGGCAAAAAAACAATGGGTTACGAAATTGTCGAACAACTTGGTTTTGAAGTACCAGATGTCATTATTTATCCGACGGGAGGTGGTACTGGGATTGTTGGTATATGGAAAGCTCTATATGAAATGGAACAACTGGGGTGGATTGGTTCACAGCGTCCTCGGATGATATGTGTGCAAGCCGAAGGCTGTGCCCCACTTGTAAATGCGTACAAAAAAGGACAGGAGTTTGCCGACCCATTCGAGAATCCGTCGACGTTGGCGGCCGGAATGCGGGTGCCGGCTGCTGTAGGCGATTTCCTAGTAATTCGAGCGGTGCGAGAAAGCGGCGGAACGGCCTTGACCGTTGACGATGACCAGATGATTGATTCAGTACGGACTATGGCTAAATTCGAAGGTATATTTTCTGCGCCAGAAGGTGGTGCGACATTATCTGCATTACAGTTGATGATAGATTCCGGTGAAATCGGCAGGGACGAGCGAGTTGTTCTACTAAATACTGGCTCAGCGTTAAAGTATTTAGATGTGCTTGGACCAGAGCTTGGTCTTTAGGGGGCTTACATCGAGGCTTACTAAACGTTAGGGGCATCCCAGGACGTTACATGGCTTTGAACACCGTCTGGGAATGCTGCAGCGTATTCATTAATAAGCATGCCCATAATTACTGAGTTATGTCGTGCACCATCATGAGGACGACTCTGCCGAAGTGTGCCTTCGTGTTGAAATCCTATGTGCCCAAACATCGCTCTGGCAGAGGTGTTGTACTCGGGCACGTCAACCCATGCTCGGTGGAGTCCTAAGTGTTCAAAAATGTGTTCTAGCATAGCCAGTACGCTAGAGGTTCCGTAGCCGTGGTGCCAAAGCGTTTTTTTGCCTATGAGTACTGATATTTGTGCATCGCCGAGAGCCTCGTCTATTGAAAGTTGTCCTTCCCCTATGTGCTCGCCAGATAGTGTGTAAATAGAAAAAATGTCTCGGTGCGGTTCGTGATGGGGGTCATGGAAAACTTCGTTCCATTGATCATCATTCGCGTTTACCATATCTTTTGGTTCGTAACCAAGATGGGCAGCATCCCCGTAGGTGTATCGGCCGAACCATGCATCAGCCACTTCTGCATCTTCGAGCCACTCAGCGAGGCGTTTCACATCGTTTCGTACAACCGGGCGTAATTCAACTAATGCTGGCAAATTGATCTCCCTGCCAAGATTGTGTGATGACCACCGAATCAGCGATTAGGATTTTCCTTTCATGCACAATGCTTGATCTGTAATTGAGTATACCCGAGCTACATAACAGGTCGTACGTTTCGACTGTATCCTGAAAAAACAGTTATTGCATACTCAGAACACAAGTAGCCTGATACGATGTAATTTATGCTCTGGGTGGTCGTACTAATTACAATCGAGTATTACCAGCAGTTGATGTTAAATTACGATGAACAGAATCTAAGAGTAAAGAGGTAATAATGTCTGATCACTGGAAGATGGAAGCCGAAATAGAATACTGTGTTCCATGTGGATACGCTAACCTTGCGGCCAACATGGTTAGTGAATTGTTTCAGGCTGCAGGTCCCGCTTTAGCGATTTCACTAAAGCCAGGTCATAGCGGTGCTTTTAAGGTGACAGTGGATGGACGGGTTCTATGGGACAAAAAAGAATCTGGACGATCGCCGCACATAATGGAAGTTAAAGAGCTTAAGGCAACTGTGGCTAACATGATTGAATCTGGTGCTGTCATACAAAGTAACTAGATGCATAAAATACACACCATATCCTTATTTCATTTTATGAATAGGGATAATTAATTACCACAGATCTGTAGGCATAGAGTGGCTAGAATAATTGCGAAAGTTATAGCCGAAATCGAATACTGCGTCCCGTGAAGCTACCATTCGGTGGCTTTCTGGGTGGGAAGCGAACTTTTTGCTGCTGGAGGATCACATGTAGCAATAACAATGGTTCCAGGTCAAGGTGGAGTCTTTAAGGTCACTCTTAATGGCGAAGTAGCGTTCGATAAAATGCAAATTGATAGATACCCGACCTTAAATGATGTCAAGGATCTTAAGGCGAAGGTGATTAATATGATAGATCTATCTTCATAATGATTTTGTGATCATTGCAAGTATTGAGAAAATCTAAAACTCCTTTGTTTCTTTTCACTGAGGTTTTTTTATCCGAAAACTACTCTCGTAAGGTTAGTATTTATTTCTCATCCACGATCTTTGATCGATGTCATAATGTCGATGGTGTTTGCAGATATTGTTTGGAGAAAGCACTTGAAAGCAGCGGTCCTGATCGAGTCGAAAAAACCCATGCCTATTTTGGAACTGAATCAATCAGAGCCAAAGACAGGCGAAGTGTTAGTTAAGATGTCAGCAGCGGGCATTTGTGCTTCTGATCACCACGTTATGACAGGAGATAATCCGACTCCTATGCCGATAGTCCTTGGGCATGAAGGCTCGGGTGTGATCGAAGCAATTGGTCCAGGTGTTTCATCAGTAAAAGTCGGTGATAGATGCGTATTGTCATTTGTACCTAACTGCGGTCATTGTCGATCTTGCAGAGAAGGCCTGTCCAATATATGTGACACAAACAGAATCACAGGCACAAGGCAATACGATGGTGGTTTTCGACTGCATACAGCCGATGGTGTCGAAGTTCATCAGTTCGCTAAATTGGGCGTTTTTGGAGAGTCGATTGTGGTGCCTCAGCAGGCGTGTTATCCAATGCCTGATGATGTGCCAATGGAAGTTGCAGCACTCATAGGATGCTCAGTTACTACAGGTGTAGGCGGGGTAATTAATCAGCCAGGGATGAGGGCAGGAATGACGGTTGCAGTCGTTGGCGCCGGTGGCGTTGGACTGAATGCGATCCAGGGGGCCAAACTGGTTAACGCTTCAAAGATCATTGCAGTCGACATATATGATCACAAGCTCGAATTTGCATATAAATTCGGTGCTACCCATGTGGTCAACTCTAAAGCAGAGGATCCGGTCAAGGCGATTCAGGCTCTGACTGACGATGGGGTAGATTTCGCCTTTGATACTTTCGGGCACAAGATCACAACCGAACAGGCTTATAAAGCGACACGTAAAGGTGGGACAACAGTTGTTGTCGGATTAGCTCCGGATGGTATGGGGGCCGAAATTCCTATGATTGACCTGGTTCGTAATCAAAAAATACTGGTTGGAAGTTACTATGGTTCTGCTAGCCCTCAGGAAACATTCGGTAAGTTACTTGAGTTTTATCTGCAGGGTAGGATAGATGTAGGGGGAATGGTTACCCGACGATATAGGCTGGAAGAAATTAATGAGGCTTATGAAGCGCTGGAACGTGGCGAAGATGGGAGGGGGGTCATAGTCTTTCAGTAGTCTTTTTTCCGCGTTAAGAAGTTGGTATCCTATAGCGCTCACACTTATATGGGTACGAAGTATGCGGATTGTTCAATTTTTCACTTGATGGCAAAAGGGGCGACTGCTATCCTCCACACCGGTCTTTTTCATAGTCCTTAAACTCATATTGGTGTAAGAGTAATCGATAATTTGAGATTGGGCGAAAAAAACTGATCAGATTGAATGAGAGAAGCGAATAGCGAGCACTAATCTCGGAGTTATGCTCAGTTTATGTTCGAGGATTATTTCAGTCAGTACGCATTGCTCTTGATCTTCGCCCTCGCGGCGATCTCAGTCCCTATTGGGATGATGACAATGAGCTATTTAGGCCAGTTCGTTAAGATACGGCCTTCTAGGCCTAGTCAGGTCAAGGAGAGCGCGTACGAGGGCGGAATGCCGCCATTTAGTGATCGCCCTGCGCGGTTTAACTTCCGCTACTACTATTACGCTCTATTGTTTGTTGTCTTTGATGTTGAAACGATTTTTCTGTTTCCTTGGGCTGTCAAATATGGTGTGATGTCGCAACAGTTTGGGTTTGCTGCTTTAGGGGCAGTACTTGTATTTCTTATTGTTGTGACCTTTGGTTATGCCTACGCGTGGAGGAAACAAGCTTTGGAATGGGTGACAAACGAATGACCGGTCCAAAGTTGATAGATCCATACGGTACGCCCCCGGGAGCAGATCCTCGTGGCTCTTTGCAGTCGATAACTCTTGATATGGATCGCACAGAGGGTGCGACGGTAAATCGTATGAAGTCGACCCATCTTGAGCCGTTCCCTGATCCGGTACTCGACGTACCTGATGAATTGAGTCGAAGCGTCATTGTAAGTTCGGTTGATTATCTTCTTAACTGGGCGCGTAAGTCATCAGTTTTCCCACTACAGTCTGGTCTTGCCTGCTGTTCTTTTGAAATGATCAGTGCAGCCATGGCACGTTTTGATTTAGCTAGATTTGGTATGGAAGCCCTCCGTGCCTCGCCTCGACAGGCAGATCTTTTGATAGTAGCGGGAACTCTCACATGGAAAATGGCTGTACCTCTTCGTCGCCTATATGATCAGATGGCTGAACCGCGTTGGGTAATTTCAATGGGAGTATGTGCGACTTCTGGCGGACCTTACTACCAGAGTTACTCCGTTGTCCCT
>DBSW01000142.1:0-6434 GCA_002306745.1 Dehalococcoidia bacterium UBA1332
TCAAGCATCGATTGATACAGAGAATATTTCCGCTTCCACTCGATCCATATTCGGTGTTAATGGTGCACTAGAAGATACTCTCATAGGATATGAGTCAAGACCGGAACAACTTGAGATGGCAGTCGCCGTTTCAGACTCAATTGAAGCAAGAGAACACCTGATCGTTGAAGCTGGCACTGGTGTAGGTAAATCGCTCGGATATCTCGTACCCTCTATTCTGTATGCGATCAGGCATGACAAGAAAGTTCTGGTTTCTACGAACACTATCAATCTTCAGGAACAATTGATAACTAGTGACATAAAAATATCCAAAAACGCTGTTAAGGCAATTGGCGACAAATCAGAAAGGTTACGCACATCTAACCTGAAGGGTAGAAATAACTATCTTTGCTTCAAGCGTTGGCAACATGCTATTCAATCAGCCGATCCATCTGATATCGAATCGAAGCTTCTGTCTAAGATTCTTGTGTGGTTACGGGAAACGGAAACTGGGGACAAAAATGAACTGGCCCTCGGTAGGCTTACTCCGTTGTTTTCTCGTTATTCGGCTCAGGGTGCAATAGGCTGTCCATCGAATGATGGCCCATGCTTCCTTCGCAAAGCCAGAAACCAAGCTAACTCTTCTAATCTAGTTGTTATTAATCATGCGTTGTTGATGTCAGATATCGCGATGGGCGGAGGTCTGTTGCCTGAACACGACGTCCTCATAATAGACGAGGCTCATCATCTTGAGCCGGCAGCCACAAACCAACTAGGGTTCTCCGTTAACCAAACACAGTTAGAATCCGAATTGCGCCAGCTTGTTGGAAGCAAAGGGATGCTTTCTCGTTTGGCGTCTATGGTTACAAAGAATGAAACAACACCGCTAAGCACACATTTAAATATCACGGCAATAGCGGTAGACGCTGTGGAAACCGCTATAAAGAACGTCGCCGTTATGTTTGACCTAGTCTCTACGGTGTGTAAGGAATTTAACAAAGGAACTCAACAACAAGCCGATCTACGTTTGACCGAATCAGTTAGGGCGCAACCTATCTGGAGTGATCTCGAGATTGCATGGGAAAACGCTAATACGGCACTTCTCGAAGTTTTACAGAGTGTTGGAGACTTATGCGATCAAGTGCAAGCGACTAAAGATGGTTCGGCAGAAGGCATTATTTCGGATAGTTTGGCAGTTGTCGATTCCATACAGGGTTCCGTCACGTCACTGCGCGAAGCTATTCCTGAACCAACCGATGAAAGCGTTTACTGGTTTCAATCCCGTTCAAGAAACCGAGGGATTTATGTCAATGGTGCCCCACTAGACGTGTCAAACCAGCTGAGACAGTGGCTTTTTGACCAGGATAAAACCGTAATCATGACCGGAGCGACGGTCGCGTATGACGATAGTTTCGATAGATACCGAAATTCAATAGGTTTAAGCGATTCAAACGAACTTATACTTGGTTCACCGTTTGATTACGCAACTAATACACTCATCGCTGTTCCCGAAGACATGCCTGCACCAGGGGAACCGGGATTTGCGAATGCTACGGCCGACACACTTATAGAAATAGCACGAGCAAGTTGCGGGCGCGTGTTAGTTTTATTCACTTCAATATCAGCGTTGGATAATGCCAGAAAAGCTATAACGTCGGTACTGTCACAATCAGGCATTCGAGTAATTGCACAAGGATCAGACGGTTCGCCAGCGCGAATCATGCGCATGCTAGCGGACGACCAACCAACTATTGCTTTGGGAACAAGTAGTCTGTGGGAAGGCGTCGATCTTCACGGTGCCTCATTGGACGTCCTTGTGATGACTAAGCTGCCGTTTCCTGTGCCCACGGATCCGGTGGTTGCGGCTAGAAGCGAGTTGCATGAAGACGGGTTCAATGAGTATATCGTGCCAGAGGCAGTGCAGCGATTTAGACAGGGATTTGGTCGGCTTATTAGATCAAAATCAGATCGCGGTGTATTTGTGATATTAGACAAACGTATAGTCACGAAAAGATATGGTGTGATTTTTCAAAAATCACTGCCAAAGTGCACGGTTCGTAGATTGGCTAGAGAACGCCTTAATCAACTGCTCATTAGTTGGCGGGATGGGACATTGACGTGATTATGTCTAATGGGAATTCTGTAACTGCAGAATCTATAAAATTGAATATTGGAAATGTCGACATTGAGTCAACATTAGACGGTGGACAGGCGTTTCGTTGGTGGCACGAAGTTGATGGCAGTTACCGTGGCGTTATAGGGCGTCGGGCCTTGAATATCCGAGAGATTAGCGGTGGTGTCGCTGTAACCGCTGTAGATGGTAAACCGAATGCCGGAATAGAGCACGCTACTAATGAATATCTCGGGGGCGCTGAAAATCTTGAAAAGTTTCGGCAACTGTACGCATCTGACCCGTGTTTGGGTCCGGCTTTGAGAGGGTATTCAGGCCTTCGGTTATTACGGCAAGACCCATGGGAATGCCTTTTCAGTTTCATAACCTCCAGTACATCGAACATACCTCGAATAAAGTTGAACGTGGGAGCGGCAGCCGAAAGTTTCGGTTACTCAATCGGACCGAGACCTCCCGATGTGACTTTTCCCGAACCCGAAGTCATTATTGAGGCAGGTGAGAACCATTTACGCGAATTAGGTTTTGGATTTCGGGCGAAATATTTAGTTGCTGCGGCCAGTGCTATCGCATCCGGAGCGATTAAATTACATGATCTCAAGGAAGCTAGTTACGATGACGCTCGCGCCGAGCTTGTACAGCTTCACGGAGTGGGGGAAAAGATAGCGGATTGCGTTTTAGCATTCTCACTTGATAAACCTGAGTCATTTATAGTCGACCGACACATACTTCGTGCTCTGCGCAAGTGGTATAAGTTGCCGGTCAAGGCATCACTGAGTTATGCAGCTGATTGGGCGAGGGGGCACTTCGGCGAATACTCAGCTCTGGCGAATCAATATATGTTCCATAGAGAACGTCTGGCTAGCCGCGCGGCTGAATGGGGAGGGGTACATATCGAAAAAGCACTGCCAGAAGACGGAATCTAACGAGTTAAAAAATTAGGCAACCGTTTTTTTACCAGTTCTATCTCCTCATTCTTTGTTCTAACGATACCGTCCATTCTCGCCCGCCTTGCCGCTTGGATCATCTGTCCTACAATTGGACCCTCTGGTAAACCGATTTCTAATAGATCAACGCCTGTAATTTCCGGCTGAATGAACCTTATTGTTTGTAGATACTCAGACAACTTGTTTTGCCGCGGTAAAGATGGACTATTGTGGTTGTAAGCCCTTATCGATGATAGCGGTATTGCGTGTAATAAGTCATCAATGTCGCTTGGTTGCAGATCATCCTTGTCAAGTGAAGAGACTCGTTTACCCAGTGAGATATTGCCTTCGACGGGTCTACGCCAATGGTGGTGGTTGCCAAAACGTTCTACTACTCGATTTGCTTCATCTTCAGTTAAACCAAGCGTGATGAGAGCAACCAAATCTTCAATGTCGCCTGATAGCTGCTGTTGGTCAATTAGCGAGTCAATCGTGTCAAGAGTTTGTGTGCTAACACGAAATCCTGGGGTTATAGCGCCGAGTAAGCCGAGTGACTGAGAATTTCTCAAAAGAGTTGATAAATTCTTTTCGGTAAAGAATAATTCGAACTCGTGTCTTGCCCGGTCGTCGCTCAGGTTAGTGATTCCATTGATAGATTCTCCAATTAATCTCTTTGTATTGGTGTGAAGTGCGAAACCAAGTCGTGTTGAATAACGAATAGCTCTGAATATTCTCGTTGGATCATCGATAAAACTCTTGCCGTGATGTACTTTTAAGCGCTTTCTCATAATGTCGGCAAAACCGTTCGACGGATCCACCAGCAGTCCCCAGTTGTTGTTGTCTAAGCAAATCGCCATGGAATTGACTGTGAAATCTCTTCGGAGGAGATCGTTTTTTATGTTGCTAGCCCTGACTTCAGGAAGTGCCCCTGGCCGAACGTAAGTTTCCGATCTGGCGGTAGCGATATCGATCGAACACCGTGAACTAAATACGTTGTCTGTGTTTACTTTATAAGTGAGGAATTGTGATTGTTGGGGTGGCGGTGCCTTCAAAGCAGATGCCATACGATGTGCGAATGTTTCGGCGTCGCCAACAACGGAGATGTCGATATCGCCTGCTGCTTTACCTGCCAATAAATCTCTAACCACACCACCGACGGCGTAAACTTCGTCAGCTTCGGCAGTTTGCTTTGATACCTCTCGACACACCTCGAAAATGTACCTGTATTTCGGTGCAGCCTTCGTTGATAATAGCTGTGCTAGGTTCGGCATGACGTCATAGTGAAATACGTGGACTCAATTGATTTAGTGTAGATAATATGGGTTCAACTACCGTCCACACATCAATAATTTTATGTTGCGTTGATAGAATTTATGCAACTTCTAATTTATACACAGTTTTTACATTAGGCTAATGCAACCTAACGCACATACTAAAATTGACATATTCATTGACTACACCTGACCGTGGGTACGGCAGGCCAGCATTTGGTTGGCTAGGGTGAAAAATGAACTCGGGTCACGATTGCAGATCAATTGGCGGAGCTTTGCTCTCGAACAGGTCAACTCTACACACGGAGATACTTGGAAAGCCTGGGAACAAGGCCCTGAATATCTCAGCAGGGGCCTTTGGGCTCTTCGTGGCGGAATAGCTGCGCGGGCGCAAGGCGATGATGCTCATGACGCTTACATGGAAAATATTCTCCAGGCCAAACACGTTGACCGTACAGATGTACGTTCAAGGGAATCGGTTATTGATATAGCCCAGACCGCGAAATTAGAAATCAGTAGGTTCTCAGTGGATATTGATAATCCTTCTACATTAAAACAAATCGAGCAAGATCACCACGAGGCAACGCAGTTGGGTGTATTTGGAACGCCAACGTTCGTTTTCCAAGACGGCACGTCCGCATTTCTGAAAATGTTTACTCCTCCTGAAAAAGAATCTATTGGTGCTTTCAAAGATTTCATGGGTATTGCAAGTAATCGTAGATACTTCGGGGAATTGAAACGGCCGCAGCCGCCATGGCCCAGAGGTGCGCAAGACTGATTTTCAACGATACATATCTCTCCAACGATCAATTGCATGAACTTGAATGTGCGATAGGAATTACGTTCGAGGACAGAACGTTGCTACAACTTGCTATGACACATCAGTCATATGTGAATGAGCATCCTGGTGAAACCAATGTTTCAAATGAACGGCTTGAATTCCTAGGTGACTCTGTTGTGGGGATGGTTGTTGCAGACCGACTATACAGATGCGCTCCTGACCTGCCTGAAGGCGATCTGACTGTTCGTCGCTCGCAAGTAGTTCGTCGCGATACACTTGCGGCGGCTGCACGTAAATTTGATCTAGGCCGGTGGTTAATCATGGGTAAAGGCGAAGCTGCCGCAGGTGGAAGTGATCGTCAGTCAAATCTTGCTGATGCTTTTGAAGCCATCGTGGGGGCGGTTTTCTTGGATCGTGGATATTCGCAGGCAGAGGTGTTTGTGCTCACGTGGCTCAGCGATTTCCTAAACGACGCGATAATGACTGAGACACGTAAGGACCCTAAATCGGTATTACAAGAGCTTGTACAAGGTAGGGGATTAGCACCACCCCGATACGTTGTGATTGCCGAGTCTGGAACACCCGAAAGTCGCGTTTTCACTACACAAGTATTGATTGACGGTGAACCTATCGCTACTGGTACAGGCTCTCGAAAAATTGATGCTGAACGCGAGTCTGCAACTAAAGCGCTCGAGTTGCTTGAGATAAGTAAGTGATCGGTTACATAAATTCTTCAAGAAGTATTGTTATACCTAGGGTTTTAAGGAGTAACGAAACTGTTCGGTTTATCTAGAAATAAAGAAAAAACTGAAAAAACCTCCTCCAAAACAGGCGCTGCATGGAGAGCAAGACTGGGGAGTATTTTCACCCGATCGAATATCGATTCGGAATTTTGGGACGATTTGGAGGAATCCTTAGTTGTGTCAGATGTTGGAATACACACAACCTTGGAACTTATCGAACGACTGCAGGATAAGGTTAAATCCGAATCGATCACGGAGCCTGATCAAGTTCGTCCACGAATGAGATCGGTGATCACAGAACTACTTGAACGTAAATCGGACTCCATCGCTTTTCCTACTGGGGAGCGTGTTGTTCTTCTTGTCGTTGGAGTTAATGGGGCTGGAAAGACCACGTCAATAGCGAAATTGGCCAAATCTGCGAAATCAGACGGTCGTAAAGTCATGCTCGCTGCAGCCGACACTTTCCGTGCCGGAGCGATAGAACAAATAAATATTTGGGGTAATCGCCTTGAAATTCCAGTAATATCTCAGCAAATGGGTGGTGATCCTGGTGCCGTCACTTACGACGCTCTGAATGCAGCGAAGGCTCGCGATATAGATCTGCTC
>DBSW01000142.1:6672-7712 GCA_002306745.1 Dehalococcoidia bacterium UBA1332
CGCTCTCAATGCCGCAAAGGCTCGCGATATAGATCTGCTGATAATAGATACTGCTGGTAGGCTTCATACCACTCACAACCTTATGCAAGAGATTCGAAAAGTACGTGGGATTGTGAAAAATAATGCATCAGGATTTATCGAACGTACGCTTCTTGTTATAGATGGTACTACTGGACAAAATGGTTTGCTGCAAGCAAAGTCTTTCAGTGATGCTGTCAATTGTGATGGGGTGTTCCTAACTAAATTGGATGGCACTGCAAGAGGCGGAGTTGCCATCGCAATAGCAGGTGAACTCGATATACCAATTTGGTTTATCGGAACAGGAGAAGATGCATCTGATCTGTCGGAATTTGATTGTAATGCTTTTGCCGAAACCATATTGCCTGATAATAGTTACTGAGAATACTTGCTCTAGTTCTCTACAATTCATCTAATGTTGTTACCTATCGCAACGCTGCTCACTATCGAGATTATTGGAATCGCGGCTTTTCCAATCGTCGCTCGCGCATTCCCGGGTCTTGCTGACAGAGGTTGGGCAGTCGCCAAACCAATAGGCATGTTGTTAATTGCAACGGTTGTCTGGCTTGCTTCTCATACCCGGCTTATATCCAATGAACCGTTGACTTGGTGGTTGGTAACCGTAGTTCTCGCAATCGTCTCCCTACGGATATTGTTCAAGGATTGGCACACGCTAAAAAGAGCAATACGTCGGCGGTGGCGTTTCATCGTTGCATCAGAAATTCTTTTCCTGACGTTCTTTGTATTGTTCTTGACATTGCGCGCGTTTGATCCCGCAGCGGCAGGCACTGAAAAACCCATGGATTTGATGATGCTCAACGCTGTAACAAGTGCAAAATATGCACCGCCTCAGGATCTTTGGCTCGCTGGACATCCGGTCGTATATTACTACTTTGGATATTGGATATATGGGGGTGTGGCATCCATGGGCGGTGCGGATCCGGAACACGCTTACAACATCGGGATAGCCTTAGTGGGGGGGCTTGCTTCAGCTGTAGTTATATCCCTTGTCTCAACACTCA
>DBSW01000178.1 GCA_002306745.1 Dehalococcoidia bacterium UBA1332
CATCGAGAAATTTAATCCGTTCCCCATTTGTATTTTAACAAATGACACATACTCAAAAGAGTAACATTACGATTAAGATTCTGAACCCAAATAGGAATATCACTACGCCAAGAAGACACAAATTGAAAAGTAGTAAATAGATTAATCACACTGAAGATCGATATAGAAAATTGACTGATGATACCGTTAGGGCTTATCCTCGAGTAGAGTTCAAATTTAATATCTGCGACGATCGGGACTAGTAGGTTTCGGTACGGATCAAAGAGAATCGGGGCAAGGTGTAAGCCCGATATCACGACCGTAACTGAATGGCCCCGTGAGCTTCGAAGCGAAAGATTATCAAGTAGTTTCCGACGGAGTTGGCACCGTTATCAGAGCCTAGGGCCTACGGTCTCGAATGCCTTGACCACGTGCCCGACAAAGATTTCGTATCACCGTTCCTGATACGACAATAAGGGTGGCACCGCGGGAAATCCTCGCCCCTTGCACTGGGAGCGAGGTTTTTTATCCCCAAATTTCTGTGGAAATACACAGAAATTGGAAATGACTCAACCTCGATTAACAATTAAATCGAAAGTCAATCGATAGCATGGCCGCCAACGAACAAAAAAAGAGAATACTCACCGGTATCCGTCCAACCGGAGCACTACACCTCGGTCACTATGTAGGTGCGTTGCATAACTGGGTCGATCTACAGAACCAGTATGAATGCTACTTCCTTATAGCCGACTACCAGGCACTCGGAGACCATTTCCACGACATCGACCTTATTCGAGATTCAGTATTGCAAGTCACACTCGACTGGCTTGCAGTCGGACTCGACCCCGAAAACTCATCATTCGTGGTACAGAGTTATGTTCCAGAGTTTGCAGAACTTACGATGTTGCTCAGCTTCATCACGCCCCTGGGGATGCTGGAACGCAACCCTACGCTAAAAGGGGAGTTGGATGCGCTTGAAGTAGAACGGCGAACTGTAGGATTTTTCAACTATCCGATGAGCCAAGTTGCAGACATTTTGATTCCACGAGCCCACCTCGTACCAGTTGGGGATGATCAGTCACCGCATGTAGAAATGACACGCGAAGTAGCTCGTAAATTCAACCGCATGTTTGGCGAGGTGTTTCCAGAAGCAGAAACGTTAATTGGAAAAATCCCAAGACTTTCAGGAACCGACGGTCAGGGTAAGATGAGCAAGTCCAAAGGCAACGTGATCATGCTCGGAGACGATGAAAAAACAGTCACAAAGAAAGTTCGAGGAATGTTCACTGACCCCAACCGGATCAGAGCGGACATACCGGGTAAGGTCGAAGGAAACCCGCTTTTCCAATATCACGATGCATTCAATCCAGACACAAACCAAGTAGAAGATTTCAAAACCCGTTACCGAGAAGGCAACATTGGCGACGTTGAGGTCAAAATGGCACTAGCGGAAGCCATAAACAACTTCCTAGATCCTATACGCGAAAAACGTCATTATTACGAAGGGAACATGAACCTTGTTGAGGACGCACTGATGGCAGGGGTTGCACGCACACGTGTCATAGCAGCCGAAACAATGAAAATGGTTAGAGATGCTATGCGTATATCAAGCTACACAAAGAACTGGAAATAAACGAATCAAGTAACACGAGTGACGAATAACTACAAAGAAAAAAATCGCTGCCCGATAAACCAATATCGACTTTCGTTCAAGCCAACTTCTATCTCCACGAGGTAAACAAACATGGCTAGCTACACACCAGACCTGAAGACATTCAAAAATCTCTCAACTAACCACAACCTAATCCCTGTTTATCGCGAGATAAGCGCTGATCTCGAAACCCCAGTTTCTGCTTTTTTAAAGACATCAGTAGGTTCCCACTCATTCCTTTTTGAATCAGTAGAAGGCGGGGAGAACGTTGCCCGCTACAGTATTCTGGGCACCGAACCATCAGAAGTACTCACAACCGGAAAAGGTACTGAGCACGGCGAGATTGACCCGCTCGACTTACTGCGCGATCGAATGTCGGCCGTAAAATACGCAACTGTCGAAGGTCTTCCAAAATTCCATGGAGGAGCCGTAGGATTCCTTTCTTACGACACGATCCGATATTTTGAACCTACAGTCCCACCCATCAGCGAAGAAAAATCCGGCCTAAATGTACCTGAATCAGTTTTCATGTTAACTGACTCAGTCCTAATATTCGACCACGTTCGCCACACTATATTCGTAGTCTCTCACGCAAGTGTGAATGGAAATTCTGAGGAGTCTTACGAGAGAGCAACTGCAAAAATAGAAGAAGTAATTGCTCGACTAGATAAGCCAATCCCAGCAGGAAGCTCCAGACGTAATTTCCTCCCGCCTTCAGGATTCACCTCACGCGACCCAAATCTCGACTATAGTGCAGTCGGCCATCCTGAAGAACCACCCATTGAACATGGCGAAGCGGCTGATCAACCCTACGTACCAAACATGACCCGAAAATACTATGGCGAAGCCGTCGCAAAGTGCAAGCAAGCCATACAAGAAGGTGAAGTAATCCAAGTAGTATTCTCGCAACGGCTGGCACGCAGAACACCAGTCAAACCGTTCGACCTTTACCGTTCACTTAGAGCGATAAACCCATCTCCCTATATGTTTTTTGTTGAATTAGACGACTTCCATATCGTCGGCGCTTCACCAGAACTTCTAACCCAGGTGATCGATGGCAAAATGGCGGTTCATCCCATTGCTGGAACACGTCCCAGAGGGGCGACACCAGAACACGACGATGAACTCGAAAATGAACTTATCAATGATGAAAAAGAAGTAGCAGAGCACGTAATGCTTCTCGACCTCGGACGAAACGACGTCGGGCGTGTCTCGGACCCGGGAAGCGTGGATGTCACTCAGAGCTTTGAAGTAGAAAAGTACTCACACGTAATGCATATAGTTTCACACGTCACGGGTGACCTATCTGAGAATTACGATGCATTCGACGCTATGAAAGCAGCGTTCCCTGCAGGTACCGTTTCTGGTGCGCCTAAAGTACGAGCGATGCAACTTATTGCTGAATTAGAACCAGACAAACGAGGCCCTTACAGCGGTGCGGTTGGATACTTTAGCTTCACCGGCAACATGGATACAGCTATATCCCTTAGAACTATGGTTCTCAAAGACGGAGTAGCTTATCTCCAAGCTGGTGGTGGAATCGTCGCCGACAGTGATACCCAGACCGAGTACGAAGAAACACTCCACAAAATGGGGGCACTTATGCGGGCTATCGATCACGCTGAGGAATCCTCAAGTGCCTAGCCTAAACATTAAAACGACCCCTGAAGAGTTCAGTTTCAATTCAAAGAAATTTAACGTGACGACCGTTCACGGTGTAGTCGAACCCATTGAGCTCCATCCTGTTGAAGCATTCAAAGCACTTCAATTTAAAGATCACCCGGCATTTATTTCTGAGTCTAGATCTCCTGAAAAAGGAGCCTCCAGGTATTCATATATTTGCCCAAACGTTAGAACTATTGTCAGGACAGGTCCGGATGAATCATACGGAGACGTTGACCCAATAGAAACCCTGCGGAAAAAATTCAAGTCGCAATCGGTACCGCCACTAGCCAACTTGCCTGCTCTCATTACAGGTGCATTTGGCTTCATAGGCTACGAAGCCATAAAGCACTTCGAGCCGTCCATAAAAAATCTGCCTAAAGACCCAACCGGTTCACCGGTTTCAGCATTTGTGTTTCCAGCTGAATTGCTCGTATTCGACCACGAACTCAATCAGATTCACATAATAGTTTTTTCTGAAACAGGTAACACATTTAACGCTGCTATCGACCGCATCTCAGAAATATCAAGAACACTAGACACTGCGTCTCTCACTAATCAAGTAAATCAAGTCCTAGACACCGAAGCTCCAGATATTCACAGGACGTCATTGGTGAGTGATATCGAGTATAAAAAAAGGGTCAATTCAGCACGTAATACAATCATCGCTGGAGAGTTAATTCAGGTGGTTTTAGGACGGAGAATCACCATCAATACGTCTGCTAACCCTTTAGATATATATGAACACCTGACGACAATGAATCCTTCCCCATATATGTATCTAGTTGACCTTGGTGACATGCAGATAATCGGAGCATCTCCTGAATTAATGATCCGCTCGAAAGGTAATGTTGCATCGATCCATCCGATCGCAGGGACGCGCCCGCGTGGAGATACAGCTGAAGAGGATCTACAAAACGAAGCTGACCTTATTTCAAACGAAAAAGAGACTGCGGAACATGTAATGCTAGTAGATCTTGCACGTAATGACTTGGGTCGCGTCTGCAAAATAGGCAGTGTGAAAGTCCAATCATTAAAGCATGTTGAACGTTACTCACATGTGATGCATCTGGTATCTCGAATCGAAGGACATCTATCGAAAGACAACAGTGGACTAGATGCGTTCAAGGCGGGATTCCCCATCGGAACACTCTCAGGCGCACCAAAACTACGAGCTATTCAGCTGATCGCCGACCTAGAGATGGAAGGACGTGGCCCTTATTGTGGCGGTATAGGATGGTTCGGACAAAACGGAGACGTAGATACAGGAACAATAATTCGTTCCATAATCTTGAGAGGTGGTGTAGCACATGTCCAGGGTGGAGCAGGCATTGTTTTCGATTCCGAACCAATCTCTGAAAATCTAGAATCATTACAAAAAATGAAAGCCCCCCTTTTAGCAATAGCGAAAGCGGAAGTAACCAAAAGCCAACAATCAATAAACGATGCAACACTAAGACACCCTGTTAGAGTCATGACCAAGTAATAACAATGCTTCTACTAATCGACAACTACGATAGTTTCACTTACAACCTTTTCCAATACCTGTCAGAACTTGGTGCTAACGTGCAGGTCGTCAGAAACGACAAATCAACCGTCGAAGAACTGTCCGCCATGAATCCTGATCGAGTGGTTATCTCACCTGGTCCGTCCACACCAGATAATGCTGGCATCTCGGTGGATGTGATTAAGCACTTCGCTGGCAAAGTACCAATACTGGGTGTTTGTCTAGGACATCAATGCATAGCGCAAGCCTTTGGAGGAATAGTCAAGGGTGCCGGTGAAATACGACATGGGAAAACCTCCTCAATCCATCACACAGGAGAGGGGGTTTTCGCCAACTTGCCACAACCTTTCGAAGCGGTTAGATACCACTCACTCGCCGTCGAGCCAGATACAGTTCCTAATGACTTCAACGTAACAGCCAAAACTGAAAACGGGATCATAATGGGAATCCGACACAAAGAACTAGATGTTGAGGGAGTTCAATTCCATCCGGAATCAATAATGACTGAATCTGGAAAAGATCTCCTGAAAAATTTCTTAGACAAGCCATCAGGATCATAGAACGAGTCAAACAAACCGTCATAAGAACAAAATCAATAAACATGAACATTAAAGAAGCAATACAGATGACTGCTGAAGGTGCTGACCTTGACGAGAATCAGGCCTCAGACGTTATGCGAGAAATCATGAACGGAGTGGCAACTCCGGCGCAATTCGGTGCATTCATGACTGCGATTCGCATGAAGGGAGAAACGCCCTCGGAAATCGCCGGTATGGCAACCGTAATGCGTGAGGTCTCACTTCGAATAAACACCAATCTTGAGATGATAGATACGTGCGGTACCGGTGGAAGCGGGCTCGATTGGTTCAACATATCCACTGCTTCTGCTTTTGTAGTGGCTGGAAGTGGTGTCCCAGTAGCCAAACACGGCAATCGAGCTATGTCAGGCTCAACGGGTAGCGCAGACGTACTAGAAGCACTGGGGATAAACATTTCACTTGGTCCTGAACAGGTCAAACACTGCTTCGATGAAGCAGGAATAGGATTCATGTTTGCCCAGACATTCCACCCAGCTATGAAGTACGCAGGTCCGCTTCGACCACAGTTAGGTATACGAACTATCTTTAACTTTCTTGGACCGCTCACAAATCCCGCAGGGGTAAAAAGGCAAGTGATTGGAGTGTCAGACGCCAAATTCGCCGACAAAATCGCCAAAGCCCTAGAAATTCTAGGAACTGAATATGCATTCGTAGTTAATGCCGAAAGCGGTGCCGACGAAGTTGACATTGAAGGACACACGCTCCTTTACCAGATTAACAAAGACGGCCTAAAGCGCCGAAGGACTCGAGCCGCAGATTTCGGCCTCCAAGAAGGTCTAAGAGAGCACCTAACCGTAGAATCTACAGAAGAGTCAGCTCAAATTATCAAAGACCTATTTTCCGGCGCCGGAGGAGGACACAACCCACCCTTAGCTCCAGAAACCTCAAGAAGAAACGTTGTAGTACTTAACGCAGCCACTGCTCTAATGGCTGCTGGAAAAGCCGTCGCTTTTCAGGAAGCAGCAGCTATAGCTCAAGACTCCATAGATTCTGGCGCAGCTCAGGCCAAATTGAACGCGCTAATTAAAGTAAGTCAGGAACAATCTTGAGTAACATACCCGGCATCCTAGGTGAGATCGTTGCAAAACGGCGCTACACGATTGAAGAAACCAAAAAAAACAAAAGCTTAGCCGAAGTACGAACTAGCGCTGAAAACACAAGCGATCCGCTTTCGTTACAACGAATTATTGATTCAAAGCAAGGTATTTCTCTGATAGCAGAAATGAAACGATCATCACCTTCTGCTGGATTGCTAGACCCTAATCTAGATCCAGCAAAACGTGCAAGTCTATACTGCGATGCTAACGCAGCCGCCATCTCAGTTCTTACCGAACCAGACTACTTCTCTGGATCCATTGAAGATCTGGCAGCGGCCTCGGCAGTTTCACGCGCCGCACAAATACCCGTACTCAGGAAAGACTTCATTGTCGACGAATATCAGGTCTATGAAGCAAAGGCTGCTGGCGCAGATTGCATTTTATTGATAATCGGCTGTCTTGATCCGAAGCAATATTCCGACCTGTTTTTACTATCCACTTCAATGAAAATGGATGTCCTCGTCGAAGTATTCGATGACATCGAACTCGATATAGCTCTAGAAAAAGCAGAGCCAAATATTGTGGGCATTAACAACCGCAACCTAAAGACACTAAATACGTCGCTTGAAGTTTTTGAAAATCTTGCAAAAAAAATCCCCGATGATCGAATCAAAGTGGCTGAAAGTGGCATGAAAAACTCCAGCGACGTAAAACGTATGGGGCACGCAGGCGCAAAAGCTGTACTGGTTGGAGAGTCAC
>DBSW01000211.1:0-14930 GCA_002306745.1 Dehalococcoidia bacterium UBA1332
GCTCTTTGAGTGCATCGACGTACTGCAATGTCATAGTGTTTGAGTCAACATCCTGAGCAACGCTATGGATCGCCTTCAAAGCGTCTGCGTAACCCTCCGCTCGTAAAACCGCTGCTTGTTGATCACCCTCAGCAGCGAGAATTTCTGCAGCACGATCACCTTCAGCTTTAAGAATCGCAGACTGTTTTTCACCCTCCGCAACGGTTATAGCTGCCTGTTTCGTACCGTCAGCTTCTAGCACGACGGCGCGACGCACCCTTTCAGCAGACATTTGACGATTCATCGCTTCCTGGATGTCGCGTGGCGGGTCAATCTCACGAATCTCAACGTTAGTTACCTTGATGCCCCAGCGCTCTGTCTCTGAATCTAGACGTGTGCGAATAAGCTCGTTGATCCGATCCCTTTGCGAAAGAACATCATCTAGATCAATATCACCAATCACTGCTCTAAGGGTGGTAGTCGCAAGCCCGACAACTGCGGATGTATAGTCCTCAACTTCCAAAACAGCCTTTCGAGCGTTATCTAGATCCACCCGCAGATAAACAAGAAAATCTACATCTAGCGGGGCGTTATCCTTTGTTATGTTGGTCTGGCGGGGTATATCCAGCACCGTCACACGCGTGTCAATCTTCTGTATTTGGTGAATAACCGGAATCGCAAAAACTATACCTGGTCCCATCATCCCCTCAAACGTACCTAACCTAAAACGAGCAAGACGCTCATAATCACGAACAAAATTTATTAATCCCATAACAATCTCCTAACTGTTTTTCCATCTCCTCTCAAGAATCAGATTGGCTTAAATTTCGCTAGCTCCTCCCCTATCAAATTGAACATTTCGCGAAGGCTTCACAGTCAAGTGATTTCCGTCTACCGAAACCACCTCAACTTCAGTCCCGTATGAAATTTCTGATGAAAAAGTGATGTCAACCTCCCCACTCCAGTATTCACCATTTAGAAGAACCTGCCCCGATGGTGACATTTTGCTCTGGGCAACGCCGACAGACCCTATTAAATTGTTCAAAGTATTCGGACTTTCATAGAGTATGACTTCTCGCGACCGGCGCAGCTCTAATGCAAGCCACAATACAATACTTCCCAAACCAACACCTATCGCTGCTAACAGCCATCGATTTACGATCGGCACATCGCCATAAACGATAGGACTTCCAAAAAAACCAACAAGGAATACGCCTCCCAATATCAAACAAATTACTGCAGCGACACCAAAATACCCCAAACCTGCAGCTGTAGACTCAAGATAAAAGAGTAAACCAGCAAGAACGATTAATGCCACGCCTGCCCAAGAAAACGGCATCTGACCAACACCCGCCCAACCTGTAACCAGAAACAACAAGCCAAGCGTACCGGGAACCCAAAGACCTGGATTCCATATTTCAACTATCAGACCTAGGCCTCCAATTGAAATTAGCAAAAATGCAATATTTGGATTAGAAATAAAGGATAAAAAACTTTCCAGAACTGTGAAATCAACATTTGACGTAATTACGCTTTTCAATTCCAATGAACTAATGTCATCGTTAAGTTGAACTTCAACTCCATCGAGCAACTCAAGTAGTGAGTCGTAGTCGGCTGCAATTAGGTCAGCGATGCCTGAATCCAACGCTTCAGTTGATGAATAAGAATCAGCCGAAATCACGGAACTTTCCAATGCGTCAACATTTCTGCCGCGCTGTTCTGCGATGCTCCGCATAAAGGCTGCTGCATCCTTTGCTGCCTTATCACTCAAGGTCTCAGGCAAATCTTCGCCCATAGCTCCCACGACTGAGGCAGCACCAATGTTAGTAGCAGGAGACATTGCCAAAATGTGAGCAGAGGCGCCAATAAAAGTTCCGGCGCTTGCAGCCTGGGCCCCTATAGGAGCAACGTAGACAGCAACAGGCACATCTGAGTCCATTATCGATTCAACTATGTCTCTCGTGGCATCTAAAAGACCACCAGGCGTATCCAACACTATTACAGCAAGTTCTGCACCGTTATCGGCCGCAAAATCAAGACCGCGATCTATAAATCTAGACGATACCCCGTCGATAGATCCATTAAGAGTAATACGCACAACAAGCTCCGATTCAGGATGTGACTGCGCACTAACCTGATGAGCAGTGATGCCGTATGCAAGACCCCAAAGACCAAACAGCAACAAGACCGTTGCAGTTAACATTCGGCAGAGGTTAGTCCAAGTTTTGTTCGAGAGGTTAAGCATACTTCAACTCCGTAGGCGCATATTACCCAAAACTTGTCAGATATGAGTTGACGATTTGGCTAAAAGTGCCAAAATACGACGAGAGATAACAATATGTAGAACTTGAACATACCCAAATGCAGTTAAACGCGATAACACTTACGACCAAACTATGAAAATCACTGATATCAAAACCTTCCACGCAAACGATGGTCGTAGGAACAACATTTTCCTAGAGGTAGAGACCGACGAAGGAATCACAGGGCTTGGAGAAGCATATTCCATCGGTCCAGATCGATCAGTCATCGAAATGATCTCTGAAATGAAGCCATGGTTTATAGGTCAAGATCACGATCGAATCGAATGGCTAATTCGCCGAGTAAAGAACACACTGCGTTTTCCTCTAGGTCAAGTTGGCTGGTCAGCAATCTCAGCAATCGATATAGCATTATGGGACATTGCGGGAAAAGCAGCCGGTGTGCCTGTATATAAACTGCTAGGTGGTAAAACTCGTGACAGAGTGCGCGTGTATCACGGGATCTATGGTGATTCACCGGAAGCAGTCGGCGAGAATGCCTTGGAACTAATGGAAGAGGGCTATACAGCGTTCAAAACTAGCCCCCTACCATCTAACTGGAGAGAAATACCTTGGCGACAGGCATTGAGAGAGGCAGATACACGTATGTCTGCTATCCGGGATGCAATCGGAGAAAGTCCCGATTTAGCGGTTGATGTTCATGTTGCTATCAGAGAAACAGCGCTTTCTCTTGAACTAGCGAGGACTATAACGCCATATAGATTGATGTTTATAGAGGAGCCTGCTCGCGCAGAATTTGTGAATTCGAGCGCTGAATTGCGAAAAGAGTTCCGGGTGGCACTGGCAACTGGCGAAAACCTGTATGGAGTACACAGATTCACTGAACTCTTAAACGCTGATGGAGTCGATATTATCCAACCAGATATGCTGTGTTGTGGCGGTCTTCTCGAAGCAAAGAAAATTGCTGCGATTGCCGAGGCACACTATGTCACTGTTGCACCACATAATCCGCTTGGCCTCATATCTACTGCAGCTGGTGTTCACCATGCAGCTTCTATAAACAACTTCGCGATCCTCGAATGGCACGGCGATCACAAGAAACCTAAATCCAAGTTCATTAACGAGTCATGGGTGCCTGTAAACGGTCATTTTGAGCTACCTACCAAACCAGGTATCGGTATGACACTAAACCATGAAGCTATCACTGCCAATCCGCCTGCACACTGGGATCGTGGGTTCGCAACTTATTCGGACGGCTCTCCAGGTTTTCTCTAAATAGCCGTCCCACTGATAAATTCATCACAAACAAATCAAATACATCATGAAAATCACCAAAATCGAAACTCTAATCGGAACGGATACCAGTCATGGAAATCTAGTCTACGTTCGAACTCACACGGATGCCGGCATTTACGGCATTGGAGAGGTATATCACGTAGGTCCTGACATGGCATCCCATTACTGGGTTGACTACTTCAGTGAACAACTCATCGGGCAAGATCCGACCGAGATTGAGCGAAACTGGGCACTTTGTTACCAAGGGGCCAGATTTCCGATAGGGTCTTCCGGTTTAGCAGCACTTTCAGCGATTGATGTATCCCTATGGGACATCACCGGAAAACTACTTGAAAAACCAATTCACGAATTATTTGGAGGACGAGTCAGGGATCGAATTAGAGCATATTGGGATATACATGGAGATACACCCAAAGAACTCGCGGAAGATGCTCGTAAATTCGTTGATCAAGGTTACACCGCTCTAAAAGCAAGCCCGCTATCACCTAACTGGCGAGATATGCGATGGAATGACGCCCTTACTGACTCTGCAGCTAGATTCAAAGCAATTCGGCAAGCAGTTGGAGATGACATAGACGTTGGATTTGATGCGCACGCCGCTATATTTGAGCCAATCAGAGTACTTGAAATTTCCGAAGCTCTCATGGAATTCAATCCATGGTTTATTGAAGAGCCGCTTCGGATGGAAAACCGTTATGAAATGGGGCGACTACGACAAAAGATGAACTGTGCCCTCGCTACAGGTGAATGCCTCTACACAAAATTCGAAATGTGGGACCTGATTAGAGAAGGAGGCGTCGACATCTTGCAACCAGAAGTGTGCATAGTGGGCGGCCTAACTGAAATGCGTAAAATTGCGTTTCTCGCGGAAGCACACGACCTAGTAATTGCCCCACACAACCCAATGGGCCCTCTGGCAACGGTAGCCAACTTACATTTCGATGCAGCTACATCCAATTTTCTAGTGCAAGAATCTCGAACGATGACGCCATTTGAAATCGCTTCAGTTACAAATGTTATACGGCCTATTGACGGATACTACCCAATACCCGAAGAACCTGGACTGGGAATAGATCTTGTAGAAGAAGAATTCACCACCCGACCATACTCAAAATCGTGGCACCGGGGGGACCGAGTTAATCCAGACCACTCAATTGCGTACATTTAGGACGCACTGTAGAAATCTAAGTGGAATTTAACGCTTAATTTGAACCATCAGATCCCACGGTATCAGCCCATGCGCCCATCGCCATAAGACCACCATCAACGTTGAAGTAAGACCCTGTTATGAATGATGCCTTGTCACTTGCAAGGAATAAAACCATGTTGGCTATGTCTTCTGGCTGACCAATCCGACCCAACGGATGTGCTTGGGCGGTAGAAATAAGTTCATCCTCTAGGTTTCCACCGGTCCCTTCAATGGCATTTCGAACCATAGGTGTGTCTATTGCACCCGGATTCACACAGACAACTCTTATATTGTCAGCAGCAAAATCAAGTGACATCTGCCGCATAAGTGATAGGTCTCCTCCCTTAGAAGCGGCATAAGCAGATACTCCACCCATAGATTGCAGTCCTTGAACACTTGCTGAAGAAATAATCACCCCTCCACCAACTCTTCGCATGTGAGGCACAGAAAATTTGGCCATCCAATATCGACTCTTAAGATTGACATTAATGATCTTGTCCCACATTTCTTCGGGAAGATCTACGGCATCAACGTAAGAATCTGGTGGTTGTATACCAACGTTATTAAAAACTATGTCCACCCCGCCATAAGCATTGACAGCGGCATCGACAGTTGAAATGCAACCATTTCTAGTACCAGCATCTGCATGCACAAACTGTGCGACACCACCCTTGGACTCGATAGAAGCGACAATTTCTTTACCAGCATCCTCGCTCCAATCTAATATCGTCACATTTGCGCCTTCTACGGCAAAAGCTTCCGATGTAGCTCCACCAATGCCAAGTGCACCACCAGTAACGATCACTGATTTTCCTTCGAATTCTGCCATTTGATAACTCCACAAACCTTGATCGGAAACCAAAAAAAATATCACAATACCCGACAAATCTCTCACCGAGTCAATTTATACCGAATTTTCTGGAAAAAAGCTTAAACTAGAAGCTAAATTGACGATTTAACCATGCGGAAAATTCAATCAGCACACCAAAATGTCTAGTATCCAAACTTAGATAGACCTGAACTGTAGAAAAAGAATATATGAACAAACTACGGTCACGGCTTTTGTTAACTGGTTTATTAGTAATCGCTACGTTAGTGATAACGATTAATTGCAGGTTTGAGGAGAACGAATACAGAAAAGGTGATTTTGATTTATATCTATACACTGGCTCTGAAGAAATAGGCGCTGAAGTTATGAATTTCGAGGACTTCATCGCCAATGAATATCGCCCTGTAGTGCTCAACTTTTGGGCCGGAGCCTGTCCACCATGCCGCGCCGAGATGCCGATACTTGAAAACGCATGGCGAGAATACAGTGACGAAGTCATGTTCATTGGTGTTGATATAGGTCCATATGTCGGGTTAGGCAACTATTTCCAAGGCAAAGCTCTAGTAAACGAATTTGGAATAACTTACGTTACAGGGAATACTGGCAATAGGCAGGTCGTGACCGATTGGCAATTAGCAAGCATGCCTTCCACTTTTTTCATTGAGCCTAACGGTCATATACATAACTTCGTGATAGGAAGTATCTCAAGCACTCGTCTTTCAAAGAAAATCCAAGAGCTCATCATCACGAGTAATGAATGATGATCAAGTGTGATTTTGTAATACTGTTACAGTGCTAATATTCCAGAACCAACAAAATCATCAACTAGAAACCGACGTTGCAATCTAACAAACAAGACCCGGCATCCCTCTCAGAAAACAGCCCAAGCTTAAATAAGGTCGGTGCGGCTATCAAACCTTGGTCATCACTGGCTTTCCGCGATTACACACTCTTATGGTTGTCCGGCATGGGGATGTTGGTGGCGATGCAATTGAGACTGTTCAGCAGCACCCAATGGCTGTACGAGGAAACAGGTTCTGAACTACAGCTAGGTCTTTTGGGCGCAGTTCAGTTCCTTCAAATGCCTGTTGTGGTTTATGGCGGGTTACTTGCTGACATCGTCAACCGCAAGAAATTAATGGTATTCACACAAAGCGTATCGTTTATTTCTTTACTTTTGCTGACCCTAGCATCGCTTAACCAAGTGCTATCTCCATGGATGATATTCGCCGTTACGGGAATCACTGGAATAGTGAACATGTTAGGCAATTCCGCACGTCCTGCAATGCTGCCCAGAGTAATTCCGCGATCACATGTGACCAATGGTGTTACTTTTCAAACAGCATCTTTCCAGGTTGGTCAGATCGCAGCACCATTATTATTCGGGATACTCTTCACACAGTTTGGGGTAACCACAACATTCCTAGTAGGAACCATTTTCGCGGGAGTAAGCATGATCACACCTGCTCTTATTCGAGCAAGTGGTGCTCCTGACCCGGATACAGTTGTAAAGAGTAAGGTTGCGGCCATCGTTGAAGGCGCTACATTTGTTCGCAAGCATCCTATACTCCCTGGTCTGTTTTTACTTGATATCGGTGTAACGGTTGTAAGCTTCTACCGAATGTTATTCCCGCTATTTGCAAGCGGACTTTACGGGATGGGTGCCGAAGGTACAGCAATACTCGGCTCAGCAAACGCGCTTGGAGGCGTTGGAGGATCCATGTTGGTCTTCTTTACCGAACGCGTCCGCCAAAAGGGTGTCATTGTTCTCACAGCAACCTTAATGTATGCAGTAGGACTAGTTGCATTTGGACTAACCCCTATCTTCTGGGTCGGTGTTGTAATAGTTGCTTTTCTTGGTGCCACAGATTCCGTAGGTATGACTATGCGCCAAGCGATCGTGCAACTGACTACACCAGACCGCCTAATCGGGCGAGCATCCAGTGCCCACTCCTTCGCTGCCATGAGTGCAAACAACATCGGGCAAATGGAAGTTGCTTTCGTATCTGCTGCTATCGGTGCGGGCGCTACCATGGTTGTTGGCGGATTTATAGGAATTGGCGTGGTTGCAATTATATGGATAGCGATTCCTGGAGTGCGGCGTTATAAATACAGAGAAGCTCCATCTGGTGGTGCAGTCAATCATGAGGACACTCCAGAAATCCAACACGACTTAAGAGAACTCAAATGAAAATCACACGCGTGAAGACGTTCGTCGTCGATGGCGTATTCCGACCGTGGACGTTTGTAAAGATCGAAACTGACTCAGGAATCGTAGGATGGGGTGACTGCACCGAATGGCAAGCAGCTTACTCGGTGGCTGCAACAGTCGATCAACTGGCCGACAATATGCTCGGCAAAGACCCTATGGCTGCTGAGGCAACGTGGTGGGACAACGCATCGTTCATGGTTCGTCAAAGAGGTGGAATTGCTTACAAAGCGATGTCCGGCATTGACTCCGCCTTGTGGGACATACGAGGCAAAGCACTCGGCGCCCCGGTATGGCAACTTCTAGGTGGAAGTATGCGAAAAGAACTAGACCTTTACTGGTCTCACTGCGGCACAGATCGTGGTCGCTATCATCGCGAACTTGGCGTGCCTAATCTATCGAATTTAGACGATATTTTTTATCTTTGCGAAGAAGTGACTGATCAAGGATTCAGTGCGATCAAAACTAACATCTTGGCTCTAGATGACACCAGACCTATGCGACCCAAAAAAAATGGAGTCGGCAACAGTGGACAAATCGATTATCAACAGCTCAAAAATGCTGAGAGTGTGATCGGTACGTTCCGAGAAGCCCTTGGACCCGAGATTGGTATAGCGATCGATACAGCACTGACTTTCCGCATGGGAGGGGCAATCAAACTCGCTAGAGCACTTGAAAAATTCGACATGATGTGGCTTGAAACCGAGACTTGGGATAGCGGCTCACTGCTCGCCGTAAGGGAATCTACAACTACCCCCATCTGCCACGGAGAGAGTTTGATGGGACCAGAAGAATATCGACCTTTCTTGGAAAATCACGCGCAAGACATCATCATGCCAGATTTCGCATGGAACGGTATAACGGCAGGCAAAAAAATTTGTGACTTCGCCCACATATACGATACCGCAGTTGCCCCTCACAATTGCCATTCCCCGATCAACACCCTAGTATCAGCAAATATCTGTGCTGTGATTCCAAATTTCATGATATTGGAGTTCATTAATGACGATGCGCCATGGCGGGATGACATTATGACCCACCCCTTTGAAATAAATAACGGAAAACTAACAGTCCACAACCGACCTGGTCTAGGTTCGGATCTGATCGAATCAGAATTAGAAAAACATCCGTGGAGTGGAGGCAACAACTGGTAATCGGTCATTTATGAATGACAAATCATTAAATATATTAAGTCCGGGGCAACATTTATAGCAGTACTCTTTCAACCCTGAAATGTAAACTCAATTCTGAGTTAGCTCCATGTACGATCGTGGGCGTCAAGCTGGTCCCAATCAGAAGTATCCTCAAAAGCACCTTTAGGGTAGACGGCAGCCCTTCGTTCGCTATCTTTTGCTAGGTGCTCTTTGATAGCTTCTTCATTTAGCTCCAACCCAAGACCAGGGGCATCGGTTACTTCAACATAACCGTTCTTAATTATGTCGCCATCTTGGCCAACAATATCAACAAGATCGTTCCACCAAGGATTGTCCACTGAGTGCATTTCAAGTGCAATGAAGTTCTCCATTGCCATCGCAGAATGTGCGTTAGCCATCGCCACCACAGGCGAACCTGCTTGATGCAAAGCTATGCCAATACCAGCATCTCGACAATAATCAGCAATGCGCTTGGTCTCAATAATCCCCCCTGAAGTGGCAAGATCAGGGTGAGCCACTGATATAGCACGCGCCTCAACCAATGGTTCGAAACCTTCTTTTAGGTAAATGTCCTCGCCAGTACATACTGGTGTGTCGACTCCCGCCTTTAAAGCCTGCCATTGATCAACAAATTGCCATGGGATCATATCTTCATACCACGCCAGAGTGAACTGGTCGAGCGCTTTACCAATTCGGATTGCATTCTCAACCCCCATATGACCAAAGTGATCGGAAGCAAGTGGAATTTCGTATCCAATGATCTGACGTACAGCTCCGACATATTCCTGCATCTTCGAAATACCATAGTCGGTCACCTGAATTCCGGTGAACGGGTGCATTAACGTCGCTGACTCGTTCGCAACGGTCTTGTTAATTACACCGTTTTCAAACTCAGCTGCAATCCACAGACCGATATCCATCTTCAAAAACTCAAATCCTCGGTCCATGCGACCTTTCAAGGCCTTACCCATCTCTTCTGGATCCTTAAGAGATGGTGTATCAGAGTAAACTTTCACCTTGTCACGGTATTTACCCCCAGCAAACATGTAGGCGGGTACACCATAAGCTTTACCAGCAAGGTCACAAAGAGCCATCTCAATACCGCAGACCCCACCTCCAAGTCGACCATGGCCGCCAAACTGTTTGATTTTCTGGAAAAGTCTATCGATATCACATGGGTTCTCATTTAATAACCGACTCTTCAGCATCAAAGCATAACGAGCAGAAGCTCCATCACGAACCTCACCTAGACCCAGGAGACCCTGATTAGTCTCTAGCTTGATGATTGGCCAACGCCATCCACCACCGCCAACCACAGCTATACGCATATCAGTTATACGCAAATCGGATGGACTCGAACAGGTTCGCACTTTATCGACTGCAGTAGCTTTTTGTTCTGACAATTCGTTAACTTCCTTAAACTTTTCTTGTTTGTGATTAGACGGCTAGCCTTTTAAGGTCCACTTATCCATAACAATCCCTAAACAACCAACCACACATAACAACATCATAAGTATCCGAATTACGGTTGAACTCTAAGCATGTGAATCTAGTCGCTGTAAGCACCAATTAAGCGTTTAATTTAGTCCACCTGCATGCACAGTACATTCACCGTAAACATTACGCCGACCTAGCCAAAATTTCGAACGAAAGTTTACACCTAGATTTGAGGTGCTGGTGTGCCATCTTCATTCAATATACGTGCCTCGACTAAAGCTTTCTTAACCTCGTCGATCTGGGTATCAGAAAGTGGCAAAACAGGCTTTCTGGGTATAGTTCCCTCATAGCCAAGGAGATTTAATCCTGTCTTCTGAACCCCAACACCCCATGACATTCCAAGAAAGTCAATATGATTTATTCGTTCTTGAATATTTCTTGCATCAGCGTACCTTCCGTCAAGACAAGCCTGAATGATGTCTCGTGCAAGATGGGGACCCCAATTACCGAACAAAAGACAAGCACCTACTGCACCGATCATGCCACCAGGCATAAGCAGCGTGCCATTACAAGTCCACAATTTAACGTTATCCGAGACAAAAGATGCCATCCGACACTCATAGCGGTAATTCAACGAAATAATGTAAGCAAACACATTGTCTAATGAAGTGATGTCATGCAGTTCGCCTGGCGTAACATCGATGCCCATAGGTGTCTTTGGCTGATGAATTACCACTACGGGAACGGGACTTTCCATTGTTACCTGCTCAAAGTAATCTTGGATCGGCGCTGAATTATCTTTACCACGCTGCGACGGTATGCGTACCCGAATCATGTCAGCTCCAGCGTTGGCATACAGGTGAGATAGCCGAACTGCTTCTGTAGGGGATAAAGCTTCAATACCTGCAATTACAAACCTCCTACCCGCATGCGCGTCCACAACAGTCTTGATCGCATCAACTTTCTCAGGCTCACCCATGTGAAATTCCTCGCCGCCATAACTGCCCACTACAAAACCTGACAAAGCAGTACTCGAAAACTTATCAACGTTACGCGCTAGTGCATCTAAGTCGAGCGAGTCATCGTCGCGAAAAGGCATATTAGTTGGTGCGACAATGATCGGATCGTTAGCAGGGATTGTCATAAATATTCCTCACATTAATGACTTGATCACGAAAGATTTGAATCTTACGCCGTATTTTCGTAAATTTGGAAGGTATTACACAATATTTATTCGTAAAATCTGCCGACAACAAACCGACAACAATTTCCAAATCATAGTTGCTGTTATTGAAGTGCAAGATCTTTAATCTAATGTTTTAGTCATCGACAATCGTCAATCAATCGTCAAGTCCAATATCGAAAGAATCATTAGATTGCAGAATGTTTTTAAAACCTTAATAGCAATGGCGGCTTTATCCATACTGACTTCCGTAGGATGCAAAGAAGCGGATGAAGTGAATACCCTCATAGTTTTCGCCTCAGCATCGGACATAGGATTAGGTGAAGCAAGGCTGCCTCTAAATATTGCCTTGACTGATGGAAGCCGATACGAAGACAAAGCAGAGTCGCTGACCGTGACCTATTCCCCACCCGATTCTACTTCCGAAAGGTATGCCAAAGATCTGAAATGGCGTCCTTGGCCAGTCCAAGGTGGCGCATATACGGCCACGATGACCTTCGATCAGGTTGGCTTTTGGACAATTAACGTTAAATCAAAAGACTCAGACAAAATTATTGCTACCCCAGGTGCAGTTTTAGTGAAGTCGTCAACCGATTCTCCTAACGTTGGTGACCCCGCACCTTTGTCTGTGACTAAAACGACCCCAATTGACGGAAACTTAAGGTCGATAACCAGTGCTCCGGAACCTGATTCTGATCTTTATGCAATCAGTTTTGATCAAGCAATCAAAAGTGGTAAACCTACCGTAATATCGTTCTCCACCCCTGCATTTTGCAGCACAGCAACTTGTGGTCCTCAAACCCAAGTTTTATCTCACCTTGCTGATAAATACTCAGGGAGGTCTAACTTCATACATGTCGAGATATTCGACAACCCTGATGAGATGCAACAATCTGGAGATCCACAATTGGGCATAGAGTCGAATATTGTCCATGAGTGGGAATTACATACGGAGCCTTGGACATTTATCGTAGATCATCGGGGTATTGTGGTCGGACGATACGAAGCATTCGTGACGGCAGCAGAACTCGAAGAAACCCTTATTCCTATAATCATAGGTCCATAAGGTGCTCAAATATCAGCTTAGAACAACAAGCTAATCACTTATAGAGACAATACGCTTTTGTCCATTTTCTAATTTTGTGAAATTTACGGTGACTGGCTGTCTTAAAGCTCGATGCTCCTCAAGATGAGAGGGTGTGAAACCTGAAAAATATCCATCGCTGATAAAAGTCCAGATAGTACCTGATCTGTCTTCTATCACTAAGTTAGAAAAAGTAGTCAAAGTGGGTGATTCAATATTGACGACATATCCAGTAACGGAATCTGAACCATCAAAACCCGATTGAATCGAAATCATGAAAATGGCGCAGCCTGCAACAACAAGAAATATTGGTATAAACCGTTTCAGAATAATCATTAGAAAATCGTAACAACGTTTCCTAACAGATTTCTCTCTCAAATAACCAAAAAAAGTAACCTACTCTTAATTGAATAAACGAAAACAAGGTACTTATGTGCAAAATAATGTCCAGACAGGTGATATCTTCAAACTCCTATCACTGGAAAGAACCACAAATGGATTTGAACCCTGCCAAAGTATCCATATGAAGACACCTAATTAAACCTTCGAAAAACCATATAACTTGCAAAATCCTTTCACACCAAAACCTGGCGATCGAGTTGTACGCCGACCTCGAGAATCTGAAATGGCACCGGTTCACGCTCGAGTAGAACGTCGGGAAGTATCTGTACGTGGGCCTACATCTCCGATGATGCTTGTATACAGCTTTTTTGCTGTCGCCCTAGTTGGAGCAATTCTCTTGTCCTTGCCAGTGGCCAATAGCTCTGGTGAGTTCATGTCACCAATCGGCACTTTTTTTACATCCGTATCTGCGATGACCGGTACTGGTTTGATCATAGTTGACACTCGAGAACATTGGACAGCGTTTGGCGAAACAGTTTTAGCAGCACTGATTTTTATTGGCGGGTTGGGATTTATGACTGGCGCTGCCTTCCTGTTACTCATAACAGGTCGAAGATCAAGTCTTCAAGGTCGACTTGTTGTCGGTGCAGGCTTAGATGACAACCGTTTAGGAACTATCGCCTCGTTGGCCAGAAATATCATAATGATGGCAATAATTGTGCAAATTATCGGTGCTATTTTGATATTCGTCCACTGGTACGTCGTTACGCCAATGTGGGATGGCATGACGCTTGGAGAAGGTTTGTGGCAAAGCGTCTTTACTTCTATCTCAGCATTCAATAACGCCGGATTCGAAATACTTCCGGACGAGTACGTCGGAGGTACAAGCTTAACCGGGCTTAGTAATGATATCCCGAGCCTCACAATCATAGGGGTCATGATTCTTATAGGTGCAACTAGCTACGCCACCCTAGCGAACGTAATCGACGTACGGGGATTACGGGGATGGCGGTCGTCGAGAGATAGACCGAGTCGCTCAAGTAAACAACGATTTGTTTCCGGTATGGCAGTACTTCTTCCCATAGGTATATTGATCGTCGTTGCCAGCATGTATGTTGACCAAAACTTACTAAGGATCGTTGGAATCACCCTTATCACAGCTGTATTGTTCTGTACCGCGTTAGCCTACCTAGTGCGTATTAAAAGCTGGCGGCAACTAACACTAGATTCGAAGCTCGTTCTAGTGGGAACTGGAATCATGTTATTGATCGGTTTAATTGCATTTATGACATTTGAATGGGACAACTCTAAAACAATCGGCGATGAGCCAGTTGAACGTAAGATTTCACAAGCGTTTTTCCACACTGTAAACAGAACCGCCGGATTTTCAACTATAGACTATAGTTCCCTGCGCAGTGCAAATCTAAGCGTCACAGAGGGCATGATGTTTGTAGGGGGAGCTTCTGCCTCCGTAGCGTCTGGTATAAAAGTCAACACATTCATGGTTATAGTAGTGTCCGCTTATGCAATATTTAGCGGACGAGAACGCACACGAGTATTCGGACGGGAAATACCACGCGTGAACGTCCACAGGGCGATGGCTGTTGGTGCAACAGCAACCGGTGCACTGAGTATCGCAATTATTACACTTTTCGCTGTACAACCAGATATGGACTTCAGAACGGGTGTATTTGAGATCATCTCAGCTTTCGGAACCGTTGGGTGGTCAGCTGGAGCGACCCAGCACCTAAATGATGCAGCAAAAATTGTGGTCTCAATAACCATGTTCGCCGGTAGGTTTGGACCGATTACCCTTGCACTGTTCATGGCCGGCAGGGAACAGCAAGAAACAATACGGTATGCCACTGAACGTGTCCGTATTGGATGAACTTTGATACGGATCCAATAAATGTCTGATGCTAACGCCAGAAGATCAGCCGCTCACCACTGAACAAACATTGGCATCA
>DBSW01000211.1:15246-15550 GCA_002306745.1 Dehalococcoidia bacterium UBA1332
CTGAACAAACATTGGCATCACAACATGCGTGTAACCGTGGTGTTTTTTCGAACGAAAGACCCCTGGGCTTGACGGTGATGTGGTTTCCAAGTCGATGTCAACACCATTCAAAACGTTTAGAACATCCATAAGGAACTTACTACTGAACGCAACTTTAGTTTCTTCACCTTCAATTGACGCTTCTAGTTCATTCTCGTTTGATCCTACCTCTTCCGCTCGTGAAATTATTTTCATAATTCCAGCACCATTTTCACCATCAGGATTGACCACTACGCGTATGATTCCACTTCCATCTCTAGCAAAA
>DBSW01000211.1:15859-16369 GCA_002306745.1 Dehalococcoidia bacterium UBA1332
TTCCACTTCCATCTCTAGCAAAAATAGAGGCAGCTCGAGTAGCCTGAACCATGCTAGCTAGATCTACTGTGGCTTTGGTTACATAATCTGTTGGAATAAGCTTGGTGTAATCTGGAAAAGTTCCCTGGACGAGTGCTGTGACAACCTCAGAGGAGTCCATCTTGAACTTAGCGGAACGACTATTAGCATCGATAAACATCTCGACAGTTTCAGAACCATCGCTCAAAAGCCTTTCGACCTCCGCAAGAGTTTTTGCAGGAACAATTACGCCAAATTCCGATTCGAGTTTTTCATCCAACTGAACCTTTTCAACCGCAAGTCGAAAACCGTCAGCAGCGGCAAGTGTATAGGAGTCTGCATCAGCTTCAATCTTCACCCCTGTGAGAACAGGTCGCGAGTCATCTGTTGCAGCGGCAAACACCACTCGCTCCAGTGCGCCACGGAATTTATCAGCGGGAAGCTTTACTTCAGTCCCGCCCTCAACAGTAGGGATGGGTGGAAATTCTTCTG
>DBSW01000118.1 GCA_002306745.1 Dehalococcoidia bacterium UBA1332
TCAAGTCATAACACCGAAAGTAAGCGGAAAAGTTATTGGTATAGCTGCTGATGTGTCTGTTGAATCTGATGTCCAAGCAATGATCCAAAAAGTAGTCAACGAGTTTGGTGGGATTGACATTCTAGTCAACAACGCCGGGACCTCATCGGCAACGACACTGGAAAATATGACAGATGAGGCCCTCAAGATTGATTTCGGGATCAAAGTCTACGGAGCCATTTACTGCGCACGAGCGGCACTTCCCTACCTGAAAAATTCTGGCACAGGCGTAATACTCAACACGACCACGCCAGGAGGGAAGGCATCAGGGCCGGGTAACCAGCCAACCGCTCTATCAAGATCGGCTGGGATTTCACTAACAAAATCATGGGCAGGTGAATTCGCCAAACACAACATCCGCGTAAATACGATTTGTGTCGGTGTGCTGAAATCAGGACAACACCGTACAAGATGGGAATCGATGAACGAGAAAGATCCCAAGTATTCCCTTGATGACCACTGGAAAGCTGTGGGAAGTCACGTCCCACTAGGTCGTATAGGCGAAGCACGCGAAGCTGGCGACGTAATCTGTTTTCTTGCATCCGCACGCGCGAGCTATGTCACAGGCACAGCGATTAATGTCGATGGTGGCAGCGCCCCTGTCGTCTAGCAATTTAAAACAGGCGCTTCTTGTCTTTTATGTTATGAGAAGCGCCTTAACCGATCCTTGTTTCAACCTTAAGCTTCGACTGGCGATATCAAGGTCCGGTTACGGTGTATACAACCCAGAATGGTTGAGGCCAGAAGTTAGTACTTCAAATAACCCGAATAATATTGATCAGCAAAAGCATAGGCTAGGATAGGAAATCAAGAGCTGATCTCACGAAAACTTCAACCCCAATAGGCAGACAATCTTCATTCCAATCGAACCGCGCATTATGATGACCTTCCACTCCCCTTGACGCCACCGTATCGTCGTCTAATGCAGCTCCCAACAAAAAATACACACCCGGAATTCGATCATTAAACTCAGCCATATCGTCGCCGACACTCACTGGCTCTAATTCACGGGCATTACCTTCTCCGACTACAAAACTGGCTTGCCGTGTGACCCATGCTGCCACTTCAGGATCGTTGATAACTGGTGGTGCTCCATGAATACGTTCAAAAGAAGTTGAAGCTCGCATTGCGACAGCGACGTTATTTGAAATCCTTTCTAGAGCCTGCATTATCTGCACACGAGTGCGTGCCGTATATGCGCGTACAGTCCCCTCAACCATCACGCTGTCTGCGATGACGTTCGGTGCCGACCCACCATGAATCTGTCCGAAAGTAAGAACTCCCATATCGTTAGGTGGCACTTCACGACTAATGACAGTCTGGGCTGTAGAAATTATTTCAGCTATTGCAGTCACAGGATCAATGGTTTTATGGGGCATAGCACCATGACCACCTTTCCCATGAACAGTGAGCCGAAATTGGTCAGCACTAGCGAACACGGTAGATTGATTTACTCCAATTGTCCCCGTCGGAATCTGGTTCCATAGATGAGTACCAATCACACGATCTGCTGGGTATTTTTCGAGCAGACCATCTTTAATCATTGCCAAGGCTCCCATTACGATCTCTTCGGCTGGCTGAAATACGAAGATAATAGTCCCGGCAAGTTGGGCCTTTAGTCCAGATAAAATCTCGGCTGTGATGACTGCCATTGTTATATGACCATCGTGGCCACAAGCATGCATACGACCGTTAACAGAAGCGAAATCTAACCCCGTCATTTCATCAACTGGCAAACCGTCTATGTCAGCTCGAATCATCAGACGTGGTCCTGGCTTTGATCCTTCCAGAACACCGACAAGACCGGTTTTACCAATACCTGTCTCCACTTTGAGACCTGCGTTTTTTAGCCGTTCAGAGATTGCTTTGGCGGTAATTTTTTCCTCAAATCCCAACTCAGGTATTCCGTGAAAAAAACGACGAGTCTCCACGATCTCATCGCTTCTAGCCTTAACTAGATCGGATATGGCATCATTAGACATCGGTCAATTCATACTCCGGATAAATGAGAACCGATTCTGAATCGCACAGATTCGGCTACGAAACGTAAATAACTAAATAAAACTGGCGCCTATTCATTTCCTCCAAAGTTAGGCAGAGCGGAGCCCGCACGTTCCACAATCAAGATCAAGTACTAGAAATGTAAATGCCCTCTCTCGCAGCACTCGAATCGATACACCTTTTATGGAATGCGTTCTGCGCTGAAGCAATATTTTCCGACTTGCCTGACCATGTCCTCAAAGGAGCCGATTGTAATCCTCTACCGTACGAGTAGGTAATCTCCCATGGAAGATTTTCGCTGTTTGCAATCTTGTTGATTTCGTTAAGATTTACAACCGATTCCACATCTCCTTGGCCCCCTGACAAAAAAGCTATACCTGGTACATCCGCAGGAACGGTTTCTAAAAAGCAATCTACCGTCTTTCGAGCCACCTCTTCTGCAGATGCCCGTTCAATTGCATCAGAACCAGAAATAACCATATTTGGCTTAAGTACTATTCCAGTCAGATCTATGTTTTGATTACCCAGTTCCACAAACACAGATTTCAATACACGAGTAGTTACTGATAGACATGCATCAATGCTGTGTGTTCCATCCATAAGTACTTCAGGTTCCACAATTGGTACGAGTCCTTGTTCCTGACAGAGAGAAGAATAACGACCAAGTGCGTGTGCGTTAGTGTTTATGGCGTAATCAGAAGGCTTGTTTTGCCCAACAACCAAAAGTGCCCTCCACTTTGCGAATCGCGCCCCTAGTTGATAGTAGTCAGACAGTCTACTCCTGAGACCATCGAGCCCTTCAGTGATGAATTCACTAGGTGCACCAGCCAGATCGTGGGTAGAGTTATCAACCTTAATCCCGGAAATAACATTTTGACTTGAAAGCAAATCCACAAAACTAATTCCGGTGTCATCAGATTGCCGAATAGTCTCGTCATACATAATCACTCCAGAGATGTAATCCGCTAAATCTGGAGTTTGAAACAGTAACTGACGCCATTGCCGTCTAGTTTCTTCTGTAGACTCGACATTGACGCTCTCGAGACGCTTTGTCATTGTACCGACACTCTCGTCAGCTGCGAGAATACCTTTTTTGCGGGCTACCATACTCAAGGCAATCGAATTGAGTTCCACAGAAGTCATACGTAGGAATCCTAATCGTCGTTTTATGAACTACCTTTTAACAAAACATTGGTTCTGATATCCGGCAAATAAATTCTACACAACAGACTGTGAGTAAAGGACAGTTACATCACGCCGTGCTGTTTGAATAACTGTGCCAATAGCGCTATACCCTCTGAATTTTTTTCAACTGATTCAAAAGCGAAACAAAGCCGAGCACAGTTTTTGCCAATCCGACCAGAGCCATCCGCCTCAAAGTTTGGTCCTGCAACGTAACCTACGCCCTGATCGAAAACCTCATCACGAATACTAGCGATATCGGCATCCTCTGGCATAGTCAACCATACATAACAGCCGCCTTGAGGCGCAGACCAAACGGCACCGGAATTATGAAAATGTTCTTCTAGAGCATCGACCATCGAGTTGCACTTCGCTTCCAAAATAGGATTAAAGTTATCCCGATGCAAATCGAGATTATTTTTTAGGAACCCCTCTATCGCGACTGCAGCGAACTGGTTAGGACCAGAACCAATTTTGAAACTTAAAGCTCGGCGCATCAAATCCGGCGAACAAGTAAAGTAACCAAGGCGGAGACCAGGCGCAAGCAATTTCGAATATGAAGCTACATAAACGACTATACCTGAGTCATCGAGAGCCCTAAACGCCGGCTGTGTTTCGCCTTTATAGCGCAGGTCTACATAACAGTCATCTTCGAGAATAGGCATTCCGTACTTGTGTGCGATATCTAGGATTGCTCTTCGCCTCTGTTCGGACAAAGTTGATCCAGTTGGGTTTTGATGTTCAGGTATCGTGTATAGGTATTTAGGCTTATCACCAGCAGAATTAAGGTCTATGATCTGCTTCTCTAAAGCTTCAGGAATAATTCCACCATCATCGATTGCGACACCACGAATATCGGCTCCAAACCTTCTCAGCTGGTTCGTTGTCCCCATATAAACAAATTCTTCTGCAAGAACGATATCTCCTGGATTAGTCAGAGCTTGTATTACCAAACCCAGTGCCTCTCCAGAACCATTGGTCAAGGCTAATTCTTCGGAAGTCACTGAAAAACCTCGATCGGTGACCAGCTTTTGTACTGTGTACTCACGAAGCTCAATCGCCCCGAGTTGTTGTGGATAATAGGCCATTTCGGCCAAAACTTTTTCACTGTTTGAGTCCACGGCGGTTTGCAACGCCTGAATCAGACCATCCATTGGCAGAGTTTCAGGTGCTGGATATGCAACCGCAAAGTCATACTTTGCGTGCGCAACTGGGTTCAGAGGTGTGTCAGCTGAATCTCTCGAGAACAGCTTATCGTAACTAAACGTACCAACCATATTTGTAGGATTCCAATCACTATCTAGCCACTTTGATTTCATATAACGCGGACCGCTGAAGCTTACTGGTCGAATGAAGGAACTGCAAAGGAATTTATGCCGTGTATCTGATATACATCCCAATAACTTTTAGAAATCTCAGAATATGCCATGCTGATGGCCTTACGAGTCAGGAGTCGAATATGCGCGGAGTTGCATTCCACGGTAACAGCATCGCAGAGGTCATAGATTATCCCGATACAGACCCCGGTCCTGAACAAGTACTCGTCAAACTACGCTCTTCCGGATTATGTGGATCGGATTTTGTTCGTTACGACGCTGACTCTGCTAACAAACACAGCGGACAGATGATTCGCCCTGGTCACGAACCCTGTGGAGAGATAGCAGCAGTAGGCAACAAAGTAAAAGGTGTCAAAATCGGTGACCGGATTATTCAACACCACTACGAAGGTTGCCGAGAATGCAACTACTGTCTGACCGGATGGCAACAGTTATGTGAGGCAACTGATAAAAAGCGCTACTACGGTGGATCCATGCACGGAGGACATGGTGACTACATGGTCGCCCACCAATCGACATGTGTCCCATTACCTGATCAAGTAAGTTTCGAAGTGGGAGCGTATCTAGCATGTGGAGCTAGCACAGCATTCCAAGCACTGAAAAAAATGGAAATATCAGGCCGTGACACGCTCGCTATCTTCGGTCAAGGGCCAGTAGGACTCGCCGCGACTATGTTCGGGCAAGAAATGGGGGCAAGAATAATTGCGGTTGACATCTCTCAAGAACGGTTGGATATGGCCGTTAAAGCAGGTGCGTGGGAAACCGTTAATCCTAAAGACGGTAATGCTGCAGACCAAATAAAATCGCTAACTAAAGGACAGGGTGCAGATGCTACACTCGAAGCAGCCGGATTATCTGATACCAGAATCGCAGCTGTAGAATCAACACGTATATTCGGTCGTGCGTGCCTTGTAGGAGAGGGTGGAGAAGTGACCTACAAACCAACTCCACATATCATTCACCGACATTTGACACTGATAGGATCTTGGACTTTTTCGACATTCGGGCTTGCAGAAGCTGCTAGATTTACTGGCGACCGAGATATTCCCCTTTCCTCTTTGATAACTTCTCGATCGACAATTGAAGAAGCCCCTCAAGCATACTTGGCGTTCTCTTCAGGGGCGCCTGGAAAATTTGTTATCAACTGGGATTAGAGCATATTGCAACTCTCAATTAGAAGTTAGTTGAACAATTCAGCTGTTAATTCCGCGCATCCTTGATTACGAAAAACGTAATCAACTACCCTTTAACCCCTTTTAGTTGAGGTATAAGGAAGGTTACAATAATAGATCGGCTGTATTGGTAGATGACTAAGACGTTTTATGTCTTAAAAAATGGTTTGCAAGGCAACGAATCAATTTTTTCAATGTCGAAAATCTCAGGTTATACCAAATTATCAATCTAAAAAATAAACCTAATACTTACATGCGCAGCGCCCTACAAAGAGGATAAAGATAAAAAGCCTTATATCGGTAATGTGCAGAATTAAGGGTAAATCTACGTACGGGTTACTAAAACCCGAAAGGAAGAACAGTTGGTCCAAAAGCGACGAACATCACGCGTAAATGACATAAACGCCGCACTAGAAGGTGAAGCCGAGTACACCCCAGCGTTTACACGCATGGAAGATACTGAGGACGAGGCAAACCAGATAATTGAAAGTGGCGCTACCGCCGTTACGCGTTCTGAATTGGATATGTGGGAAGCAGCGAGAGCTTCTGATTCTTCCACTAACATAACTAACGCACTTCAGCAGGAAGTTCAGGAGTCTGAACTAACCGAAGACACAGTTCGCATGTATCTGCGAGAGATAGGTCGAGTCGCTCTGCTTACAGCTGCTGATGAAGTCGTGTTAGCTAGAGCTGTTGAGCTTGCTCAACGACTCGAAACCATCGAAAAGGAAATTCAAGGCGATAATGAATTCGCTACACCGGATCAATTAACTGTTATCGCCGAAATCCTGTCTAAACTGGGTCCAGTAGGCGATACCGCATCCGCTGTCGCTAAATATCTGGGTCTTAACACCCCCGTGACACTTGGGGAAGCGCTGAATAATCCTGACCTCAGAGCACTTGTGGATGGCAAACGTGAAGACGAGCTAATCAACTACCTTTCAGATGCTCTAGGGGTCGAGCCTGAAGAAGCACATGCCCTAGTTGTGGAACTGTCCGTCTTATCCAGATTGCTGTCAGGCGACGTGGTCGATATGCTTGGAATTAACCCCAACCTAGAAGACCTTCCGGACGAAACTACAAAACCAGATTTCATAGAAGCACTTCGTCCACTAACTCCCGTTCTTAATGCGCACATAATGCGTGTTAAAGAAGAAGGAGAGAAGGCGAGGCGCCACTTAGGCGAAGCCAACCTGAGACTGGTCGTAAGCGTTGCAAAGAAACACCTCAACCGAGGGCTCTCAATGCTCGACTTGATACAGGAAGGAAATATCGGCTTGATGCGCGCCATCGAAAAATTCGATTTCCGTAAAGGATTCAAGTTTTCGACTTACGCAACTTGGTGGATCCGGCAAGGAATAACTCGAGCAATAGCCGACCAAGCTAGAACCATTCGAATCCCTGTTCACGTGGTTGAAACATTGAATAAGATCATGAGGGCGCGCCGTGAATTAGGACAGCAGCTCAACCGTGAACCAACCGTAGAAGAGTTGTCAGAACGAGTTGAGTTACCGATTGATCGCGTCTCCGAAATTCTACAAATGTCGCAAGAACCGGTCTCGCTCGAAACGCCAATCGGTGAAGACGCTGAAAACGAACTGGGTGATCTTATTCAAGATAGCAACGCACCTGCCCCTGCGGACGTTGCGGCACAGTCATCTATGCGCGAACAAGTTGATGAAGTGCTTGGCCATTTACAAGATAGAGAGCGCCGAGTACTTGAGTTACGTTTTGGGCTTTTCGATGGCAGACCGCGCACCTTAGAAGAAATTGGCGGAGAATTAAACCTAACACGAGAACGAATCCGACAAATAGAACGCAAAGCGCTCGGCAGGCTGCGAGGCGATGCACATGTGGCAGAGCTTCGAGAACTTCTTGTCTAGGAACAGGATAAACATAGAAAAAACGAAGCCCCGAAATTTTCTAACTTTCAGGGCTTCGTTTTCGGTAAAAGTTTCAAGCCCGCTTTTTAGTTTTGACGGTCAATCGCACTGTAAAACCAGCTCTTAAGTCGCTACTCTACCAACGTAAAAGCTCATGAAAATAGGTTACGAAGAGCCTGATAAGCGCCGTAACGTTCATTTACGTACAAGACTAAGTACTCGAATCATATGGTTGAAAAAAAATTGAATGAATCTATTGAATCGCCGACAGACATGCTAAGAGGTTCAGGACTTAGAGCAACGCCAGCGCGCCGGGCTATTATCAAACTACTAAGAGAAACGAGTGGTCACTTAACAGTCTCTGAAATTATTGAAGCGCTTGGAGAAAACGAACTCCAATTCGACCAATCAACCGTATACCGAGTGCTAAATGACCTCGGTGGAGTTGGATTAGTTGCAGAATCACGCCTAAGTCCCGGTGACACCGTATTCGAGTGGATAAGTAAGCCCAATCACCACCATTTACATTGCACGAACTGTGGTCGTACGTTAGCTCTCAACGACGATTTGGTTCAACAGTTCATTTCGAAAGTACATAAACAGCACGGTTTCCATGTAAACGCCACGCACCTAGTGCTCTCAGGAATCGAGCATGATTGTCCTAAAAACAAAGTGAAATACGGTCTGCAACCGATTAGATCAGACTAAATTTGGTCACGCATTGACCACGTCCCGGTTCTCCGATTTCAGCGATATATAGATTTCCATCAGAGTCTAAAGCCCCACCATGAGCTGCTTGAGACGCTTCAGCATTGCCACGCCAACGTGTGATTAGATCTCCATCCAAGGTCCATATAGAAATGCCATTTCCACCGCCTTGTTCCACAACATAAGCGACATCATCATTGAAGAATATGTCGCCTGGTCCTACCACATCGTTCCACTCACGAAGATAGATACCGTTTTCGTCGAAAATCTGGATCCGATTGTTTTCTCGATCACATATATAAACGTTGTTATTCTTATCGACTCCCACTTTGTGCAGTATCGAAAATTGTCCAGGCCCCCTCCCAGCCTCACCCCATGAGTGTTCAAGCTCACCTTTTTCACTAAATCGATGTACTCGCCGATTACCGTAACCATCAGATACAAAAACTCGACCATCTGTCGCCATAGCTATCCCCGTTGGATTGTTGAACGGATCGCCGTTACCTCCGACAGTTGTTACGGTGATTGTCGCGTAGCCATGAGTTCCCAGTGCAAGGAGTACATCGCCATTCTCGTTGTGTTTGGTTACTTGGTGCGTTTGATGATCCGTAAGCCAGATATGATCTTCAAAATCTATAAATACGCCATGAGGGACTCTAAATTCGCCCTCGAGTGGCCCTAGATCTCCCCAAGATCCGATAAAATATCCATCAGTGGTCCAACATGTCACAGGATGTTTCGATCGACTGAAGAGCCATATGCGATCACTTGAGTCGACGCCGACGTCCGCGCACTGACCTAGTTCCCAGAACGCTGGTTTGTGACGAAGCCAATCTCTATCAACTTCGTATTGGAATTTGCCTTCACCAACAATTGTCATATGCCTACCACCAGGAAAAATATGAGTTTCAAATATAGTTTTCTTTTGTGATCGTCAAGCTAGTCGAACTCAAGTATGCTGTCAATCCACAGATTGCTTAAGAAAAAGATCTGAGCAGCTATATCTATCTCCCCTGACGGAGTTGCCAACAATGAAAGACCGAAAAAGTGCAGTACTAGCTGCCATTGATGATAATTGGCGACATTTCAGAGATTCACTAGATCAACTTATTAGCGAAGACATACTTATTCCGGAAGTAACCTCTGAGCATTCAGTTGCAGATATCGTAGGCCACGTGACTGATTGGGAATCGAAATTAGTTTCCGCATTAGGTAGAGGCTCGTTCGAAGAGATCTATAACATCGATCACGTTAACAAGGACGCAATGGAGCGTAAGAAACACAATCTTCCACGTGAAACGGTTCAAGAAATGGATAAGGTTCACCGCGAACTACGCGACATGTTATCTACAACACCTAGAGCTTACTTCGAACCTGACGAAATAGCCAGAGAGATGATCGATTCGTGCACTGTTCTCCATTATCAGGAACACGGAACACAGATCAGAATATGGATGGGAAGGCAGTACCGGGCAGATAACGACTAGTTTAGGGCAAAACCATGACTGTCCTAAATGATTTTCGATGTATTGAGGGTGCCTTAATCAGCGACACGTTTCCATTTACGAAGGCTAGTCACCTCTCTAACGGGATCTTGAAGAGATCCGAAGGCAGTGTAAGAAACCTCAGCAATATATATCGAACCTTCTGAATCTACTGCAATTGCGTGAGGAGCAATAAATTGGTCATGCCCCTCACCGCCGTGTTCATTTCCAAAGCGAGTGACTTCAACACCTTCACGATCCATAACGACAACGCGTCGCCCCAGCCTGCGAACACCTTCTTGTACCGGTGGCGGACCTGCCTCCGCTACATACAAATTGGTGTCCTCACCTTTGCCGTTTGTAATCGCTATAGGTCTGTGAGAATGAATTTGTTTAACAAACTCACCGTCCGTTGTGAATGTTTGGAGTCTAAAATTCTCGCGATCGGCAACCGTAACTTTATCGGTACCGTTCATGGCGATATTGTGTGGCAGCGAAAACTGTTTTTCAAGTGAACCAGGGGCACCCCAAGATACAATGTGATTACCATCTAAATCGTACTTGTGCACTCGGGAGTTACCATAACCATCAGATATAAACAGATCGCCAGAATCCTGGTTAATTGCAACATGGGTAGGTCGATTGAATGGATCACCTTGCTGCCAGTCGGCCGCTTTTCCTTTTTCACCTAAACGGAAAAATAACGTCCCGTCCTTCGTTCGCTTCTCAACCATGTGAGCATCATCGTCGGCTAAATAAAGATTGTCATCTGCATCAATCGTAATTCCATGTGGACGCACAAATTCTCCAGCACCCCAGGTCTCCAAGAAGTTACCTTCTTTATCGAAAATAATTACTGGATGATTGCCGCGATTAAAAACGTAGACATTGTCATTTGAATCTACTGCGACAGCTGTTGCTTCCTTAAAAAACATAGGATGAGGAAGCTTAGCCCAGTACGGAACTGGCTCGTAAACGGTTGCCGATGTTGCTGCCTTGACCATAATATTTTGTTCCTGCCTCTAGGTTGATTTACAAAATTGACCGAGCTTAATTAATAAACGTATCCAGTGCTTTCACGAATTTAGGTCCGCCGCCATTTGCGAAGACTTATCACCTCTCCAAGAGGAGGTTCTTCGAGTCCCGAATTTTCAGAACGCGAAAAATAATTCGTCCAAGCAACTTCTGCTGCGTAAATCGAACCTTCTGAATCCGTAGACACTCCATGCGGAGCAGTGAATTGATCTGCGCCTAGACCGGGCAGCGAACCTCCTACATGTTGTAAAAACTCACCACTGGAAGAAAGAATCGCAATTCTCGCTCCAAGGTTAGGTACCCCCTGTTGCACCGGCGGTGGAATCATCTCTCCAACATATAAAGCCTTGTCATCACCTTTGCCCTGAGTAACTGACATTGGATGGTGAATGTGAATCTGTTCTACAAATTCGCCGTTGGTGGTAAAAATTTGCAGCCTAAAATTTTCTCGGTCAGCCACAATTACTCGATCGTCACCCAACATACTTATGTTATGGGGCAGGCTGAACTGGCCTGAATCCGTGCCTGGCTCGCCCCAAGAGATCAAGTGCTTCCCATCAGAATCAAACTTGTGGATGCGTGAGTTACCGTAACCATCTGACACAAAGAGATCGCCTGACTCTGGGTGAATAGCAATATCAGTAGGACGATTAAACATATCGCCGCTCTGCCAATCGCAAGGTACACCTTTCTTGCCTAGCGTAAAAATTACCTCACCATCATTGGATAGTTTTTGTACAAAATGGCCATCATCATCCACAACGTAAATATTGTCGTCCTGATCAATTTCAATACCATGCGGACGAACGAACATACCGTGTCCCATGCCACGGAGAAAATGCCCATTTTTATCGAAAACAGCGATTGGTTCCGTACCACGATTAAAGACATAAACGTTGTCTTTAGAGTCGACTGATACGGAAGTAGCGTCACCTCTAAACGTCACGCCCATTGGGAGCTTTGCCCATCCAGCAACAGGTTCGAATTTAGTTTTTGAATTAACTGTTGTCATGTCTCTGTTATTTCGTGTGATCCGGTTACAACAATCTATTTTCCGCGTGATTCTTCAAGCCAACTTTTGAGTTTATTGGGTAGCCACTGAACCAAATTAATTCCCCGCTGGACATCCGAAGACATCTTTCTACCACGTGCATGCACGGCTGTTATAACAGATTCCATAGCTTCTACGACCTCTGGATGGTCGGGATATCCGGGATGGCCTAATGATTGTGCGAGGTCTTGTGGTCCAAAAGTTATAAGATCAATCCCATCAACCTCTAGTATCTCCTCGATAGTATCAACAGCATGTTTAGTTTCGATCTGAATGGCAACTGTAACCTCACGATTAAATTCCGCCATGTACTCCGCTGGGGTCATATCATGCATCCCATAATCCCTACCGCGGGATGTACCGAAAGAACGCTCACCTTGAGGTCCAAAACGAGATGCCATTGCAATTCTGTGAGCCTGTTCGGCGTTATCCACGTGTGGACATAAGATCCCCATCAGCCCCCTGTCAAAAGCCCGCAATATCGTGTCAGTCTCGGTATTTGGTATCCGAGCAGTACAGGTCATTCCGTGCATGTCTGCGACCCGGCACATCATTTCTGCGGATTCCCAATCAAAAACCCCGTGTTCCATATCAAGATGTAAATCGTCAAACCCGGCATATCCTGCCCATTCAGCAATTGTTGGCTCAGGAAAAGTAAGAGTCAGGTTGTTAACAACTGTGCCGTTGTTAAT
>DBSW01000114.1 GCA_002306745.1 Dehalococcoidia bacterium UBA1332
CTATAAGGTCGGCGTCTTTAAATTTAACTCCTGGCGGTGAATCTCGGTCATCAAATAGTACTTCATAGCCTATATGTTGCAGTTCTTTGTACAAATACTCCGCTTTTTTAGATATTTCCGAATCATCGAGATTTAATCCGGCAAGATATACATCGTAAGGAGCAATAGATCGCGGAAGTATCATGCCGAAATCATCATGATTTGCTTCTACAGCAGCAGCTAACAAGCGTCCTACCCCGATTCCATAACAGCCCATCAATATCTCGTTTTGACCCCCATCTTCATCGGTATATTCAGCTGCCATCTTAGATGAATAAACATTACCCAGTTTGAACACATGACCGACTTCGATACCTCGCCGTGCAATTAGCTTGCCCTTTCCATCAGGTGATAAATACCCTTTCTTAGCTTCGGCAATATCACCGATAATGTCAGCTTTGAAGTCTCGACCTAAATTTACATTTCGTAAATGAAAACCTTCTCGATTAGCACCAGCTAGATAATTAGACCCCATTGTTATTGAGTCATCTACGACACTTTTAATTTTCTCGAGCCCTACAGCTGAAGCAGAACCAGAAATCAATCCTGCATTCTTCACTTCTTCCTGTGTAGCCAAACGAGGTTCTGATCCACCAAGTAAATTACGCAGCTTTGTTTCGTTCACTTCGTAATCGCCACGAATTGTGACGATAACGATATCTTCATCAACAAGGTAAAAAACAGCCTTAGCTGTTTTCGATTTCGATACGCCCTCAGCCTTGGCTAATTCTTCAATGGTTTTCAACCCCGATGTGGGGAACTCTTCTATTTCTTTTAAATCTCCAACTGGAAACTGTTTTTTGATAAATGTCGCCTTCTCTACATTAGCGGCGTAATCACTTTCGTTTGACATCAAAATCGTATCTTCACCACTGTCTGTAAGTAAAACAAATTCATTCGAATCTTTACCACCAATTCCACCAGAATCAGCCTCCACCATAACCACTTCAACCCCACATCGTTCAAAAATTCTGTGATACGCCGTAACCATTGCCTTGAAACTTCGATCCAATCCTTCCTCATCCGCATCAAATGAATAGGCATCTTTCATTTCAAATTCTCGGACGCGTAGTAAGCCACCACGCGGACGGGTTTCGTCACGAAATTTAGTCTGAATCTGGTAAATAGTGAAGGGCAGGTCACGATAACTAGTAACACTAGCTCGTACCATAGCGGTTGCGGTTTCCTCATGAGTAGGAGCGATAACCATTTCGCGCTCACGTCGATCTTCGAAACTAGCTAAAGGAGGTACGAAAGTGCTTGCTCTACCAGACTCCTCCCAGAGGCTGCGCGGCTGAACCACAGGCATGTTGATTTCTTGCCCGCCAACTCGATCCATTTCCTCACGTATGATGTTACGAATCTTAGTGACCGAACGGTTACCTAATGGCTGAAGGCTAAATATCCCAGCAGCGATTTGCTGAATAAAACCTGCTCGTATCAGTAGCTGATGACTAATATTTTCAGCGTCTCCGGGTGCCTGACGAAGGGTTTTTCCAAATAGTTGGGAACTTCTCATTTTAATCGGTTTATTCTTTGTCCGTTTTTCGCCGGATCCGTCATCCGACTATCAAAAGCAGTAACGACAGTGAATACTATCGAAAAAACTCGTACTCTCAGACTACAGGGTGTTAATGCCCTTGTAACGCAAACCTTGTACCGATTGCTAAAAATACGTTACACAATAATTTAATAAAACACTCTCATGACATATATTGCAGACCCTTTCACGAAAAGCCAATCAACTAGCTAGCAAGTTCAATACATGTTGTTAGCCAAACCTAATTTGTTTGAAATAGCTGTACTAATTTTCCTGATTCGATTCCAATAACAAGAAAATAGCTATTGATTATATAGAACATTTGTTCTAATATTGGTCTGCCGGCTAACATTTCGATCTAGTAACAGGAATTACAGGTTAGGCCTGTGTCGCGATAGCGAACCCATTCGCATTATCTGGTGTCACTAATTAGGTTCTATTCCTGATTCATTTTCTGCACTCCAATCCGTCACTAAGCGCGCCATAAATGACACTAAAACAATCACCACTAACACACCAAAAACAAAATAAATCAATAGCATGCCTACGTATTCCTAGCTTTCCATGGCAAGTAGAGCTTATGAGAAACCCCAAGCTCGCTGATCATTCAGTGATCATTGCCGGTACAAAGCTAGACTTTGTAAAAGACTTCACAAGCATAACGCCAGGGGTGATCTCAGACACAAACTTTAAAATCAAGAATTCACTCTCAGCCCGTATTGCTGTAGCAACCTCTCCTGATCTAAACGATGTAATACTTGGGATGCCGCTCACGGAAGCAACATCACGCCACAGTGGAGTGTTGATAATTGACTACGATAAGCCACTATATGAACTAGTGTTTAACGTAATTATCGAGAATCTGGAAGATGTCATACCAGACGTAGAGTCAGTAGCCCCAGGTCTGGCATATGCCGGAATCTGGGGACTAGAAGCACTGTATGGTAACGACGCGCAAATTGTCCGCCTTATTGCCGAAACAATCAACGGCTTTAATATTCGTATCGGTATAGCCGATAACAAATGGCTTGCCTACACCGCCTCTCTTCTTAGTAGAGCAAACAGTGGTAGAAAAGTTACCAGTGAGCCTGGGCAATTCCTCGACAAATTTCCAGTCGAGTCACTTCCTATCCCATATCAGCTAATCAAACAATTCCATGCGTTCGGACTGACAACAATGGGTCATATCGCAGATATGCCACGAGGTGCAGTCGAGGCTCAGTTCGGCAAGATCGGTGGCACAGCTTGGGAACTCTCAAACGGTATAGACAATCGACCGCTACTAACAAAAAAAAGATTACTTAAAGTGTCCGAAAATATCGACTTCGCTAACCCTACGGTAAATATGACAACTATCGTTCTAGCTATAGAAAATCTATTAGAACGAGCATATGAAAGCTCACAACTCAACCAACGATTTGCACGTCAGGCAACTATCCAATCTCATATAGCCGAGCATGCTCCCTGGACCATGCGTGTTGCGTTCAAAGATCCGATTGGCAATAAAAATCAAGCATTACTCGCTATAAAGTCTAAGCTCAATATTTCAAAGATTCCCGGCCCTCTAGAAAACATAAACCTAACGCTTTGTGGAATAACAGGAGAGGGTGGTCAGCAAGAGTCGATCTGGAAGGAAGTGAAACGCGATACCGATCTTCATAAAACAATCCGCCAGCTTCATTCTCGATTGAGAATAACCCCTCCGGTCTACCAAATCAAAGAGCTTGAGCCCTGGTCAAGAATTCCTGAGCGCAGGTATGCCTTGGTTAATCTAAACGATAGCACTTACAAAAGTGAAGTAGAAACGTTGAACAAAGTTGGCTAGAGCAGACGTAGAGTCATCAATCAAACCACTTAACACACCCAAAATCCTACGCGTACGCACCGACTCACATGGCAATCCAATTTCAGTTCAAATTCCAATAAACGTCACATCAAGAACCGAAAGAATTCGAAATTATCTAAAACGAAGCCCAAATCCTCCTAATAAACGTAAGGTAATACAAAATTCTTCATTAAGAAAACCCTTTTATCTAACATACAAAAAGTTAGTAGACGGCTCTAACTTACACAGAAAACAAAAAATCACACCACTCTCTGACGGCAAGTGGATTACTGTTGTGAAGATAGAAAATCTCTGGAAAGTGAATGACGAGTGGTGGAGAGGGCCTGATGAAGAAATAGCCCGCCTTTACTACACCATACGTCTTAGCACCGGCCAACTAATAACCGTCTACCTCGATCTAAAAACCAGCAAATGGTATAGACAAGATGGATGGACAAACAGAGAAAGCTTTATTCGAAGCACAATTCAGCAAGAGCATACCAAACAGTTAAAAGGGCTGAAATCCAAGCCGGAGGACAGCAAAATCAAAGCGGAAATAACGAAAAGCGAGTATGCCGAACTACATGCTCATAGCAACTATTCTTTTCAAGAGGGAGCTTCAGAATCATGGGACCTGCTTTTGACTGCGAAGCAGATTGGGATTCACGCCCTAGCGATAACCGACCATGACAACATTAGTGGGGCCATGGAGTTTGCTCAAGTTGCAAAAGAAATCGGTGTCAAACCGATAATTGGCGTCGAAATAACCCTAAAGCGCGGAATCAATGACCCAGGATATACCGAATACAAACCCTCGGAACGCCCCCACATAACTCTTATCGCCGAAACTACGACCGGTTACAAAAACATTTCACTACTAGTCACTCGAGCGCATATAGATGCCAAGCAGAGAAACGACCCAAATCTCGACCCAACACTACTTTCAGATCACAGTGAAGGTGTCATCTGTCTTTCTGGTTGCCGCAAGGGAGAAATATCAAAACGTGTAAAAGCCGGTGAAATCACTACCGCTCGTAACACAGCGAACAAGTACATCAAGATATTCGGTAGAGATAATTTCTTCATTGAATTGCAACAAAATCTAGTCATAGGTGACGTGGAACGCAACCGTGACATGGTGGCTATCGCAAAAGAATTAGATATCAAAGTGGTCGCCACTAATAACGCCCACTATCACATACGCGAGCGTCATCGCTTAAACGATGCTCTAGTTGCTATAAAAAACAATAAATCGCTCGAAGCAAGTCATATGGAACGACGCCCTAATGACCAATTCTTCTTGAAACCACCAAGTGAAATGAAAGCACTCTTCGGTGAATACCCGGACGCCATCACTAACACAGTAAAAATCGCTGACAGATGCAAATTTGATATCACGTCCGACGCTATCTACGATTTTCCATCATACGAGTTCTTGCCACATGGACACACTGAGTCAAGTTACCTAAGAGAGATTTGTGAAAAGGCAGCTGTACGCAAATACGGCAGCATTACACCAGAAGTTAAGGATCGACTTGATCAGGAATTCAATCTTCTAGAACAACACGGTTTAGTCGGTTTTTTGCTGCAGTATTACGACATCATACGCATAGCACGCGAGGTACAGGAAGACCTTGAATTAGTTCAACCAGGATTACCGATAGAAGAGAGCCCGCCGGGCCGAGGTCGTGGTTCATCAGTAGCCTTACTAATTGGATATCTCACAGGTCTCTCACACATAGACCCATTGAGATTTAAGCTAAGACTCGACCGCTTTCTACCCAAAAAAATTGGATGCGAAAACCTATCACCGCCTGATATCGACTTAGACTTCCCACGTGAGATCCGAGAAAAACTCATTTTGCGTATTCACGAACACTGGGGTTACGAACATGCCGCACTCACCGGAATGATAGCCACTTATCGGGTCCGAGGTGCAGTACGTGATCTAGGGAAGACACTCGGCATATCAAAGGACGATCTAGGAAGATTAAATAAACGACTAGATAGCCAAATCCCAATCGAAACCTTAGCGAAGGAAATGTCAGAGCTACCTGAATTTAAAGAGCACAGCAAGACTTTCATATGGTCGATGTTATTCGATCTTGCGCAACAGTTAAACCGTTTTCCAAAATATCTTGCTCAACACCCAAGCGGAATGATCCTATCAACCCGCCCACTCTCTGAAACTGTACCTCTGCAACGTAGTGCGATTGATGGTCGGTATATCTGCCAATGGGATAAAAATACCGTCGAAGATGCAGGATTCGTGAAAATTGACTTCTTAGCGCTAGGAGCACTTTCTCAACTCACAGAAGCATTAGAACTAATCCGAAAGCAAACCGAAAAACAAATTGATATCTCACGTATAGATTTCGAAGATCAGAATGTCTACAACGACATACAAAATGCCGACACAATCGGTGTTTTCCAAATTGAATCTGCGGCTCAAATGCAAACCGTTACTCGTATAAAGCCGCGAAACTTAACAGAAATGGCTTGGGAAGTCAGCGCTGTTCGCCCTGGCGTCGGAGTGAACGATGGCGTGTCGATGCTTATAAGACGACACACCGGTAAAGAAACTAACTGGAAATACGATCATCCATTAGAAGAAACAGCGTTACGCCGAACTCTGGGAGTGCCACTTTACCAAGATCAACTTGGCGAACTAGCTATACATGTAGCTGGAATGAGTGCAATTGAAGGTGATCAAATGCGACGAGCATTTACTCGCCGCAAAAATAAGCGGCATATCGATCGCTGGAAGTCAAAGTTTATAAAGGGTGCAATATCGAGAGGGGTGCCATTAAACACGGCAAAAAAAATATTAAGCAAGTTCCACGGCTTGTACCAATTTCCAGAAGCACACGCTTTTGCTTTCGGTGTGACGGCTTACCAAATTTCGTGGCTTAAACATTACTTCCCACTAGAATTTTTTATTGGGCTTTTCAACAATCAGCCTATGGGCTTCTACAATCTGGAAACGTTAAAGGAAGCTGCTGTTCGTCATGGCGTAAACGTCTTAAATCCCGATGTGAATTTAAGCGATGAAAAAGCAGTTATAGAAAATGGCGCCTTACGTATGGGATTAACTCACATAGCGCATATTAATACTTCCACGGCAACGCCTGTGATAGAAGAACGTGAAGCTGGAGGAAAGTTTATTTCGCTGGCAAATTTTATATCGAGAACTGGTTTAGAACAACGAGTACTTGATCTTATTTCAAGTGCAGGTGCATTCGATAGATTCGGGGAGGCATATGGCATATCTAGTGAAGCATCAAACATCGTAAACCGAAGGTATCTTCGATGGGAATTAGGACTACGCTATCAACCGCGTCGGGCAAAGCGAGATGGAGCCCGTCAACTCGCTTTCGAGTTACCAGTCTGCCAGGACATGGTTAAATTACCCCCAGAATCTGATTGGGATCGAATGATCGGTGAGTACCGTGCAACCGGTGTTTATACTCAAGGGCATCTGATGCAAAAGATACGACCGTATTTACCTAAAAACGTCATACCGAGCGAGGAAGTTAAAAATCAAAGAAATGGCGAAAGAGTCTCCGTAGCAGGACTAGTCATTAGACGACAGAAACCAAACGGTAAAACGATCTTTATCACACTCGAAGATGAATTCGGTCACTCACCACTTATCATCTGGGAGCCAACTTATCAGCAATTCAAACTCCAAATAAAAGAATCACTACTTATCGCAACCGGATTAGTATCACGGAGAGATAGCACAATCAACATCATCGTAGAAACTATCGTCCCAATCCAAAAATCAATTCCCCAGTTGCAATCAAAAGATTGGGGCTAAACACTAAAATTGAAAAGATCCTGAATACTTAAGCGTCAATACGCTACACCGCCAATCGAATTACTAAATTTATTCTGTACATAGTGTCAATGTAACGAATACAATCGCGCCCGATGGGACAGTCTTAGTGATACTGCCGTCGTTTAAGAATTCGGGACCAACAACGGAGCAAGATGCATGACTATAGACGTCGCAACTGGTATCGCAAGAATACTAAAACAAGAAAAAGTACCCTGGGTGTCAACATTCCCTGTTAGCAAGGTAAACAATGCATTCGGCCGTGAAGGGCTCAAACTACTGATGATGCGAGACGACCGCTATGCCGTAAGTGTTGCAGACGCGTATTCTCGTATTAACAACGGAAACAAAATCGGGGTGTGCACGTTCTCTGGTGGTGTGAACGCAGCAGGCGAACAGGTTGCCTACTCTGGAATCGCTCAGGCATATGAAGATAATTCACCAGTGCTGTGCATCGTCGACGCAGTACCAGCCGGTTCAACAGAAAACACACGCTTTGATCAAAATGCGAGCTTACGAGGAGTAGCAAAATGGTACGGGTACCTTGATCAACCTGAAAGAACACCAGAGTTCATGCGCCGGGCATTCACAATGCTGAGAACAGGTCGTCCCGGACCTGTAGTACTTGGCATACCAAATGCTTCCGCAAGATATGACGAAACAGTCGACCCATATCGTTCACCGAAAGGCTGGAAGTCACTCCCGGACCCAGACGATATACGCATAGCGGTCGATGAACTATTGTCCGCTAGATCTCCAATTCTATTCGTTGGGGAAGGAGTTCTATATTCAAACGCTACGGAAGAATTACAAGCTTTCGCAGAAAAAGCCAACCTGCCAGTGATCACTACACTGAAAGCCAAAGGCGCCTTTCCTGAAAACCACCCACTGTCAGTGGGTGTGCGTGGGGACCATGTTTTGAAGTTCATGAACGAAGCTGATCTTGTGTTCGCGGTAGGAGCAAGTATTTCACCAGGTCGATTCGGTCATGGGATCCCTGATGCAAACAAAAAGAAGATAATCCAATGCAACATCGATGAGTACGATGTAAACCGTATGTACGCAACTCATCATGCCATCATCGGAGACGCTCGTTCAACACTTTCGTCTTTGGTGGCCTCATTAGCGGAATCTATCCGACCAGATGTAGCGCCAAATGTAAAATCAATAAAAGATGAAGCTATGACACAGTACCGCGAGGTCATGGAATCAGATGCAAAGCCGATTAACCCATACCGGGTATACGGCGATTTGATGAAAGTTCTAGACAGAAAAAATTCATTCGTAACACACGAGTCGGGTAATACACGTGACCAGCTTAGCACCGCATACGAAACGCTCATACCGCGCGGATTTCTTGGCTGGGGCAATGTCTCCTCTCTTGGATACAGTTTTCCGGCAGTAACCGCAGCGAAACTTGCCCACCCAGACAGAGAATGTGTAGCAGTAATTGGGGATGCAGCCTTAAGCTACATGCTAGGAAACCTTGAAGTTTTAAGCCGACTTAAGATCGGAATTACCATCGTCCACATAAACAATGGAGGATTTTCGGGATACGGACCAGGATTCTGGGGAGAAGGCCATGATCCATATACTTTTGACGTCTTAGGCTCCGAGGACATAAATATGACAGCAGCAATCGAACAAATCGGTTGGAAAACTGAACGAGTTACCGAACCTGATTATGTTTCAGCGGCACTGTCACGTGCTTTGAAACATAATCAAAAGAATCAACCGGCTTATATCGAAATCATCGCAAGCCAATATCCGATCTACGGTGATTGGGCAGGATAATTACTCACATATGCAATAACGCAATAAATTATGTGGGCTTTACTTCCTCAAAGTGCGTCATACTAAGCTGTTCCTGAATCTCGAAAATAGACCCTTTATCATCCGGCTTCGGCTCAGCGAGCCTCACTGGCGCCCCATTAAATCTTGGAATATTGGTGCCAGATCCTCGAAGCATATCAGCCTGCCACTTATTCCAGTCACCATATCCACCTATCGGGAATGCGTCCGCAGCAGCGTATCCCATAAGCAATAACCTTCTGGAATTCTGTGACATGTTTGGTGCAGATCCATGTAGCGCACGTACGTGGTGTAGAGATATGTCACCCTCGTTCAAAATAATTTGACCGGCAGAATCCATGTCAACGTCTGACATCTGCACAGCTCCGACAAATACACCATTTTCATGATGATCATATGCAGGTCCCTTATGTGAACCTGGAACAACCATAAGTGCACCATTTTCAACGGTCATTGGATCAATAGCTACTCCAACTTCAAGAATGTCGTCATTGGTGGCGGGGTAAAAACCCCAATCTGTGTGCCATTCAACCTGAGCACCTCCACCTGGAGCCTTGTTATTAAGCTTAGTGTGATGATGACGAATATTTGGACCTATCAACTGTTCGAGAATATCCAGAAGTTTAGAATTACGCATCGCTCTGTTATAAGCATCATGATGAAGATGTGGATTTTTTATTCGCCGTAATTTAGGCGTCTTGCTTGAATGCCCAGCCTTTAGATCAATATCGAAAACATCTGTATGATCCGTAGCTTCAGCTGACTTTTTTACAAATTCGTCAGTTACTTCTTGAAGTTCTCGAACTTCTGAGGGTGTATACACCTCCCTAACAGCGATGTATCCATCTCGGTTATATTGATCAACTTGCTCTTGTGTCAGTATCTTAGCCATAAGCTTCCTTGTTAGACAGTTACTAGGAACTCACAATTATGCGTATGCGGAAGTTTAGTCGCATGTTATCAACCCGGCAAGACTAACCAAGATGTCAATACCAAATCAAGAATATCGTTATTGAAATCCAGACATCACCAAATAATATCGACTCGCCTGCAATTCTTAAAACGAGCTCTTACTCGGGCTGTCCTCTTTTTGCCCAATTTGCGTTAACGAACATGTTTAAACCGGGATCAGCAATTACGCCGGCATCAGTGTAGTCGGGCGGATTGGAATGTATGAAGTCTTCATCTAAATCGACACCCCAACCAGGTTTATCAGGAATTGGAAAATAACCATCTATGACTTCCGGGTAATTTGAACCAGCTTGTTTCACATGTGGATCAGCAAAATCGTTGAAATGTTCCAGGATCTTTGCATTACGAAGTGTTAAACACAAGTGAAGTGCTGCCATAGTGGAGATAATTCCGCCAACATTATGAGGGGCAACCATAATCGAGTAACTCTCAGCAGTTGAAGCAATTTTCTTCGTTTCGAGAATGCCACCTGACTGGGTAATATCAGTCTGCAACACATCGACATTCTGTGAGCCCCAAATCTCACGAAACTCTGGGGCACCATAGAGCCGTTCTCCGGTAGCTATTGGTAGTGGTGTGTGCTGTCTAACCGAAGTTAATGCAGGGGTATCACCCGGACGCACTGGTTCCTCTATCCAACCAATGTTGTATTTCTCAATGTGTCGAGCTATCTCACGCGCTTGAACCGGTGCAAAACGCCCATGCATTTCGATCATAATCTGAGCGCGTGTGCCGGCTATATTCGCTACCGCTTCAATTAAATCAAGGGATCGAAAAAATTCTGGCCGCTCAAGCTCCATGTCACCATTCCCGAACGGATCAAATTTCATTCCTAAGTAACCGCGATCAACAACCTTACGAGCAGCTTCAGCGAATGCCGCAGGCGTCCGTTCGACCGTATACCAGCCGTTAGCATATGCTGGAATACGATCCTTTACCTGACCACCTAATAGTTTGTAAACAGGCTGACCAGTCTTCTTCCCAATGATGTCCCAAAACGCCAGTTCTACGAGAGCTAGACCGGTGTACACGACTTCACCCGGCTTACCAAAATCTAACAACGTGAAACGTCGATAAAGAGCTTCAATGTCAAAGGGATCATGACCTATAAAGTGTCTTTCTACATCTTTCAAATATTGGGTTACCGTGTGGGTTTTTCCAAGGACACGCGCCTCTCCAACGCCAATAATTCCTTCGTCGGTCTCAATCACACAGTAGGTAAGATTCCGCCAAGGAGTACCCAAGACCATAGTTCTAAATCCAGTAGTCTTCATGCTGCTCTCATTATCGTGTTACTAATTGGAAATTTGACGGCGCATCCCGTCTGAGAAAATTGACTGGACTATTCTAAGCGCTGTAGGAGCAGAGTTGTTGTAGGTTATCTCGTAAATCTAACTTGAACGTTGGTTTAGGAATGATGACCGGCTGCGCCGTCAAAAAGAAAATCTGCAGAACTTTCCGGTAAATGCAATCGGAAATAATCGTCTTCTCCCGGCATCCACTCACGCACCAATTTAGACCTCATGCCCTGACCATCCCGTTTTAAAAGGCGCTGTAACCTCAGCCCGCGTGAACAGTCAACCCATATTTTAATATTCAGTGCATCCCTCAGATCCTTTCGAAGAGCAGATACGCCTTCAACGATGACAAGACTCGCAGGTAAAACCTCAAACCAATCACCTCGCTGGCCGGTATTCCAAAAATACCGTCTGTATCGAACAGGATTGCGGCTCCGCAAGCGTTCGATCACTTGATCATGGAAAATGCTGGAACGCCAAGTCAGATCCAAACTCCAATCCCCAAAATCATCTATATGGACGATCGTTGCATCCTTGAGGCAGTTTTCAATCGAATGCGCTAACAGGGACTTACCTGATCCACTAAACCCATCGATACCAACAAACATCACCTCCTCGCTCATAGACTCAGAGGCATGTTTGATTTCATTAACTATCGCAGTAAAAGAGGAATAATGCTTTTGAGTATCTGACATATCAGTACTTTAGTGGGAACATATCGCAAATGCTAATCGGACTTTGATAAATTCTCGAGACCTTTGTATGAGCAAATTCGGAGATTTCCATGCCACTTCACCCGCAAGTAAAAGAACTGATGCAAAAACGCACCGCCCTGGATTTACCAGATAATCACAGGGTATCCCCAGAAGAAGCTCGTGCCAACGCGAGAAGGGGGAAACAAGCAATCCCTACAGTCAAAGAGCCAATTGGAGATATTTCTGAACGGCATATTCCTGGACCTGCAGACGACATAACTGTCCGAATTTACCGACCGGATACACAAGGGCCTCAACCACTAATAATGTTTTTTCACGGCGGCGGTTGGGTCATCGGCGATCTCGACACCGAAGATTCAATATCACGCGGACTAGTAAATCGTGTAAACGCTGTCCTAATTTCGGTCGATTATCGCTTAGCACCTGAACATAGATTTCCTGCTGCTGTAGAGGATTGCTACGCAGCAACTATTTGGGCAGTTGAAAATTCCCAAGAGCTAGTTATTGATTCTTCCCGGCTAGCGGTCGCCGGAACCTCAGCAGGAGGCAATCTGTCGGCAGCGGTTTGCCAAATTGCACGAGATCGATGTGGCCCGGAGATTAACCATCAGGTACTTTTTTGTCCTGTGATCGATAGCAGCTTAAACCGTAAATCTGCAATCGATAATGCCGAAGGCTATAGCCTTACCACAAAGGGAATGAAATGGTTTTGGGATCAGTACATTGGACCTAACGGTAATGGGCACCACCCATACGCGTCCGTTATAAATGCTAATGATCTTTCTAACCTGCCCGATGCGACCGTCATCGCCGCTGAATACGACCCGCTGCTAGATGAAGCCGCTGATTACGCAAGTGCCCTTACAGCAGCCGGAAACGATGTAACCTACAGCGAGTACAAAGGGATGATTCACGGATTTAATGGATCATTCGGTCTGATCGACGACGCCGTTAAAGCCTGTGAACAGGTAGCGTCTCGAATTCTATACTCGTTTAACAAAAATAAAGCAGATAAGACGCACTAATTCCACTATAGCGTTATAGATGAAAACTGTGAAAAGAAATCAAGATCTTTCAGTTACTAATCAGAATACGTTGAAAATTTCAGTTCCTGCTGGGTTTTAACATCGATAAGAACGCTCTGCCCGTCATCAAAGTTTATTTGCCTAGCTTTAGTGAGTGCTGGACCAATTTCCGCAGGATCCTCGACCTTGATGCCGATTCCGCCAAGTGCCTCTGCCACCGCAGCATAATCACCAGTCATGTTTCCTGCACCAAATTCGCCCATCGCAGTTGGCAATGACCGGTTGTACCCACCCATCGTCCCGTTGTTCAGAAGAATAGTGGTGATTGGAGCACCCGCACGATTAGCCGTTTCTAAATCTAACCCAGACATTCCAAACGCTGCGTCCCCCATAAAGTTGACACAAAACTTCGCCGGATCGGCAATCTTAGCGCCTATCATCAGAGGGATTCCATAACCTAAATGTGTGCTTTTACCCCAACCGATATAGCTATGAGGAAGTGTAGCTGTATAAAACGGCATCACCTGATCGCGCGGGTGACCCGCATCATGCGTAAAAACAGTTGTCTCATGATCTACAGCCTTATTAATCTCATGCACTAAACGGTAAGGATTAATTGGACGCATATCAGAGTTCAGTAGGCTATCCCATTCGTCCAGCCACTCCTGCTTAACTTCAGCTATCGCTTCCTGTACCGACATATCAATCTTTCGCCCTTCATCACCAATCTGTCCTTTAATTTCATCGACCATCATGCAGAGTGTCTTACGTGCGTCACCAACCATCCCAATGTCAGTAGGGTATTCCTTGTTTATGTCAGCCGAGTTGTTAGTTGAATGAATCAGGGTTTTGCCATCGGGTATATCTATTCCATAGTTGGTTTTAGTAAGACTCGACCCAATGCAAAAAATAACGTCACTACTCTTCAACCATTCCCACACTGCCTTCGGCGCGGTTCGATTAGCAGCACCAAGCGACAACGGATGCCGCTCATCTATCGCTGATTTGCCAGGCATTGTGGTAATGACCGGAATTTGAGAAAGCTCAGCGAATTCTGTCAATTTGTCTGAAGCGGAGGAGTAAAGTACTCCTTGACCGGCCCAAATAACAGGTTTTTTAGCATTAATCAGAGCCTTGACCGCAGCACGTAATTCTGACTTTGATGGAGCCGTAACATAAGACTCAGGGGTCCCAAATTCGTCGATGTTAGAAACTTCTTCTCCCATAACATCTCGCTGCATTTCTAACATAACAGGACCAGGGCGGCCATTCTTAAGTTCTGAAATCGCTTGTCGCATCAATCCCGAAATGCGCTCTGAATTGTTAATCGATCCGGTCCATTTCATTATGTGTGCATAGTTTTGAGGTGCTGAGAAATTAGGTTTTGTATCGGTTTTATCTGTTCCAGGAGCGTCCGGCAGGAACAAAATCGGTACTCCATCTGCCCATGCTTGCGCGAAACCACCGAACGCATTTTCAACTCCGGGGCCGCCTTGGCATGCGAACACACCGTATTGCCCTTTTTCTGCCATTAATCTTGAAAATCCATCCGCCGCCATAATCCCACCGCGTTCCTGGCGAAACACTATGGGGCGAATCCCTTGTTTCGCTACCGCTTCGATCAACGGATTAGCAGGAAAACAAGCCAACCACTCAAAGCCCTGATTCTTAAGAATTCTGGCAATTGCGTCGTAGCCGTTCATATACATACTCCTGGACCGATAACTTGTTTATATCTCAGACTCACCTACAAACCTATCTTAACGATGGATGAAACACCGCGAGTGTAGACCTAGTAAATAAGGTAAGCAATGAAATATAGCTCTCAAGAACAACTTTGGGAAACACACTAAATTACGCACAAAAAATTCTAGGAATTAAGACAGCCAACTTCGTTAGAGTCATACGATATGCGCAAATGAAGACGGTAGCCGAACGGTTCTGAGAACACATCACCATGATTAAAGCCACCGTCAAAGCCCGAATAACACCGGGGAGATATAGATTTAAATGCCTGACCACAACGCACCCATCCCTGAAGGCTCGGTCGGTACCGCAAACATCAAAGTTGTTGGTGTTGGAGGTGGCGGACAGAATGCTGTAAATCGAATGTATCGCGAGCGAGTCCCAAAAGTCGAATATATTTCTGTAAATACTGATTCGCAAGCACTCGACGCATCCTCAGTCCCTGTGCGACTACGCGTAGGGGACCAGACCGCACGAGGCCTCGGTGTAGGCGGGGACCCCGCTAAGGGCAGGCAGTGCCATGAGGAAGACCGAGATGAAATTCGGGAAGTTCTCAAAGATGCAGATCTAGTTTTTGTCGCGGCCGGAATGGGCGGTGGAACGGGAACCGGGGGGGCACCAGTCGTCGCTGAGGTAGCTCGCAGTCTTGGAGCGCTCACAGTGGGTGTCGTCACAAAGCCTTTTGCGTTCGAAGGCGCAGTTAGAAAAAAGAAAGCAATTGAAGGAATCGAACAACTTCGAAATGTCGTCGACACTTTAATCGTAATTCCTAACGACCGTTTGATTGCTGTTTCGGATGAGCAGGTCACAATGGATCGAGCCTTCAAGATGGCCGATGATGTTCTGCGTCAAGGAATACAATCGATAGCTGAATTGATCCTAGTCCCTGGTGAAATCAATCTTGACTTCGCAGACGTCAGGGCCGTAATGGACAACGCAGGCCCGGCTTGGATGGCCATCGGGAAAGGGTCTGGTGAAAACCGAGCCGCACATGCGGCGGAAGAAGCAATCAACTCACCGTTACTAGAAGTTGAAATCACGGGAGCTAAAGGTGTTATCTTCAACATAACTGGCGGCACAGATCTGACCTTAGATGAAGTTCAGCGAGCGTCAGAAGTAATCGCTTCTACAGTTCATCCAGACGCAAACATCATCTTTGGCACGGTGACTGACCCCAAGATGGAAAATGAAGTACAGGTCACCATCATTGCCAGCGGATTCCCAGTTATTGGTGATTTTGAAGCAGACGCTGAATCAGCGGCCCGTCAGGCCCTGGAAGATCCAGGCTCAATGGCTATACCACCATTTCTACGGCATCACCCTGTCGCACGTACTCGCTACAAGAATGGTGGGATGTACAGGGATTCATCCGAAACACAGAAAAACGAAACACCAGTGATGGCAGACGACTAAAGCTGTATAAAGCTTGCGGTGAAGTCAGCAGTATGTATAAGGGATAAAACTACGCAAATGGAGCACTAAATCTGGTCCAGCGAAACCTTAAATCCTAAACTTATATAGTGACCTAGTTTACTTTGGTAGCGCATCAAGCGCCCTGTTTGCTACAGCGCTTGGACCAGAATAACGGCTGTCCGAGACCACATTAAATGCATCGGCGAGTTGTTTCATCACCTTCAATTGAACAGGTACAACTCGGTACTTAAATTTTTCGACTCGCTTGGTTATGCGAATAGCAAGTGGTCCTGACTTGGAGCGCTGCACTGCGGTCCGTATCGATGCACCCATTTCAACGATACCAACCATCGTACGAAACTCACATTCAGCACCACCGTTGATATAGCACTGCATAGTCTTAGCAATATTTGGAGACGCCTCAACAAATATTGGTTCGCCATCATCGAAAACACATATTAACCCAGGCTTATCACCTAGCATCCAAGTGCCATTTTCGGTCAAGTGAGATCTTTCACCATGCAATAAATCATTAAATAGCGGCTCCCATTTTCCAAGATGTGCTGGCGTGAACGCAGGCATTACAACTCCCTACTACTTAACTCGCACACTATATTGCGCAATCTTTAACGTATGCAACCAAAGTTATAAGACTTACCTCATACATAAGCATATAGACGCATCAACAGCAAACAAAAACACAAATAGCAATACAATGACATTATGTACATGAAAACTGATTCATGTATTATATTTCAGTTATATATGTATATACGCCCACGCACAACTGGAATGGTACCGTTATCAAAGATAAAACTCAGGCTACATGGACATTCCTGACAAATCATTCCCATGTACTTTTTGCTATATCAAAGTACCCTGATATCAGAGTGCGAGAAATTGCAGTACTAGTAGGGATCACCGAACGAGCGGTAATACGAATTATCCATGAGCTTGCTGAATCCAAGTTTATTGTCATACAAAAAGTCGGACGAAAGAACCGCTACCTGGTTACTTCAGAATCACCATTAAGACACCCTCTAGAAAAACATCGCAACGTAAGCGATCTATTAGGAATGCTAACCGAGATTCAGGCTGATCAATTTTTGGATTAAGAACTCAGATCATTAAAACCTCTAATCCCCAAAAATAACTAGGAAACTATTACATGCTATTCATGGTTGAACTCACACATGGTCCAGAGACCTGCATCGCAGCGCGTGATCCACTGATCACCGAAACGGACGCTCGCCACTTTCTAGAAATCAAATCTATAGCGATCGACCACAACGTTAAAATAATTAATGGATGGTCGTTCCCGATAGGACACCAGCTTTGGTATGTTGTTGAAGCAGAGGAATCCCACGCAATCGCAGAGGTGTTCAAAGACTCGAGGGCTGCTAGTTGGAACACCGTTAGAATCAACCCGGTTGTAAACCACGACGAGTTCGTCGAGAAAATACTGGAACCTATCCTAAATAGTTAGAACATTAGAGGGCACCATGGCGTCTTGGGGGTTGTCAACATACGATCGAACAAAGCTATAGATCCAGAAGTGTGTTCCTCCGCACGCCCTGCCTTTTGCATAGTGTAAGTATTGGCCCCACCTAGATATATCGCAGCTAATGATTCTGTTGTCAACGTAATGGATGGAGTCTTAGTAGTTGGACCGCAAATAACTCCGTCAGGACCACCGTCTAATTCAAATCGTCCACCCCATTCCGGTATAAAAGCGTCTTCAATTTGAATGACCAAATTACCTTCAGTCATATAAGTTCTAGCGTTTAGAGCCTCCTCTACGTCCATAATCCGGTACCAAATTCCATCATAAGGTTTACGCTCAAGTTGACGCTGGTCAGCAAGCATCCAAGGAAGACTGTCATCAACAGGTTGTCGCCATGCAGTCAGTTGATCGTAAAGATCAATATTAAGTAAATGATTCCATAGAGCCGCATGCGATGCAGGATTGCTGTAGATCACCATATCCGCATTTATGAGACCACTGCTCTGCCCAGCAAATATACCCAATTCTTTCAAATAATAAATCGCGTAACCGAGCGGTTCACCGTCTTCTTCATAGACCACGAACCAAGGTTGACCCCAATCAGACTGAGAACTTGACTCAATCATTGAGCGATCCCATTGGTCATCACTGCGTTTAGGAATTCCAACGTGATATCTAACCGCCGCATCCCATGCAGCGGGAAAAATTTGTCTGGCTTCATGAATGTCCACATACCTAACCCGACCGGGAATTGCTGGCATGTGCTTAAGCTCAGCTCTGGTCGTATCTACCTTGATTGCCTCATGCTGAATCGCGACTCCATAGCCAAAGCGACCATAAATAATGCTTTCAGATGCCCACAAAGAAGCGACAACCTGTCCTTTATCCCGTTCTTGTTTTAAAAGGCGCTGCATCATATTGGTTAGTATATTTCGCCGCCTATGAGTGGCTGACACCGTCACTGCGGTTATGCCCGCATTTTTGATTATCGCTCCACCGGGAACTGCAGATTCGAATTGATAAGCCCCCGTCGTTCCAACAATTTCTCCATCGTCGAAAGCACACATGGTCATATCAGGAGACAGCAGTTTGTTGTCTAAACAAAACGCATCATGTGTCGGCGTGTAATGCTTACCGAAACCTTGTTCGACTGCCGAGCTAAACCGCCGCCTTTCAGCGATAGTAATTTGTCGATACTCTATGGTCATAATCTCTTATAAATTCTCTGATCTAGAAATAATGAAGGCACCATGGTTTTGAGTGGGTTGCAAACATATTATGAAGTTTCAGACAAGATCCAGACGTGACCGGGTCGATGCGACCTGCCCCTACGAGGACCGAAGGTGAATTTGCACCAAGATAAATAACCGATAAGTCGGCAGGAGTCATGACCACATCAGGTTTTTCGGTACTTTTTTTTACTGCCGCTCGCCCCTCTGATACTTCCAAAACATAAGTTCCGACAATATCTATCTGCGCATCAGAAACGAGACCAATTTTCAGCTTACCGTCACAGTTGTACCGGCGTGCTTCAAGAGCTTTCGGAATATCAATTAATCGTAACCATAGAGCATCATGACTTTTCCGAACCAACCGCCGTGGATCAGCCAGCAGCCACCACAGTGGATCGTCAACAGGCCGGTTGGTTGCAGCCAGTTTCCCAACAAGATCGAAATTCAACAAAAAACGCCACAGACTGACATGTGCGGTGTCGGTTGTAGCCACTTGTTCGACGACTTCAAGTGTTCCCATGTCGGTATCCCCTTTACGAGTCATCCGATATGACACGTATCCCGTCTTCTTGCCCCGCTCTTCACATATCGCAAAAAACAAAGCGCTCGCGCCATCTCGCACTCGCTCTTCATCGAAAAGTTGGTACCGCCAACGACCGGGAGTTCGATCCACAGCCCCAGTAGTTTGCACCCTCATTTGATCGTATATGTGCGGGAGGATATGCGCGGCTTCCGTTGCGTCAACAAAATAGACACAGCTATCTAAATCAGTGCCTTGAAAAACGGATGAACGTGAGAACGCCCCATGGACTGGATCGATCTCCCAGTCATAAGAATT
>DBSW01000124.1 GCA_002306745.1 Dehalococcoidia bacterium UBA1332
GGTCTCAACAATCTGTGGATAAAAAACGATTCAGCAAATCCAACACATTCGTTTAAGGATCGTGTTGTTTCAGTAGCTTCAACTAAGGCAGTTGAGTTCGGTTTTGACACAATTGCCTGCGCTTCAACCGGCAATCTTGCCGGCGCTACTGCTGCCCACGGAGCCAAGGCTGGAATGAATACGATGGTATTCATTCCAGCAGATCTGGAACGTGGGAAAGTCCTGGGAGCGGCTGTTTTCGGTTCAGTGGTTTTGGTAAATGGCAACTACGATGATGTAAATCGTCTTTGCTCAGAGCTTGGCGATGATCGTCGATGGGCGTTTGTTAACATTAATATGCGACCATACTATTCCGAAGGTAGCAAATCGATTGGGTATGAACTGGCTGAGCAATTGGATTGGACAGCTCCTGATCATGTTGTTGTCCCAGTTGCTTCCGGTTCGTTGTTCACTAAGGTCTACAAGGGATTGAATGAATTTGCCCGTTTAGGCATTATCGAAAACTCCGACACCAAAATGCATATTGCACAACCATTTGGCTGCTCCCCTGTTGCTACTGCATTCGTTGACGGGCAACCTCATCCTAAGCCAGTTGTCCCAAACACGATTGCTAAATCCCTCGCGATTGGTTCACCAGCAGACGGTTACTACACGGTTGGTATAGCTAATAAGTCCGGTGGAACAGGCACGGTTGTTCCAGAAAATGAAATCGCTGACGGTATGAAACTTTTAGCTGAGACTGAAGGAATATTCACGGAAACTGCAGGTGGCGTCGTTATTTCCACGCTTGTACGGCTATCTCGACAGGGTTTGATTGCTCCTGATGAAAAGGCAGTTGCTCTAATTACAGGTACTGGGCTTAAAACACTTGAAGCGGTCGAGGGAGCGGTTGAAACGCAAAGTATTGAACCTACAATGCGTTCATTCGATGAAATCGTTATGGGAGTACCTGTTAAATAATGCCGTTTCGTAGAGTTAAGTTCACTTTTGACACCCAACACATTCAACGTCCATTGATCTACGAATTAGGTCACAAATTTGATTTGGTTACTAACATTCGTAGGGCTGCAGTTGAGTCCGACTCAGGTTGGGTGATTCTTGAAATTGAAGGATTAATCGTTGAAATCGAAAGAGGGATTGCTTGGGTGATCGATCAAGGTTGCGAAGTGACTTCTCTGGAAGGTGACATCATCGCTGGATAAAGTATATCGTCAAAATTTTATATATAGAGGCTAATTTATGAAATTGAATTGCCTTTACCATGATTGTAGAAACAATTTACTCCCTTCGGTCATGGTTACTAGGTCAGGGATCCGATAAGAACACAGGTGCAAAATATGAATGTAACAGTAAAAATTCCAACACCTCTCAGAAAATTGACTAACGGTGCTAGCAGTGTAGATGCTGACGGGACCACTATTGGGGCGATTGTGGAATCGCTAGATAGGTCATATCCTGGTTTCAGAGAACGATTAGTCGATGAAAACGGTGACATTCGTCATTTCGTGAACATATATCTAAATGGTGAAGATGTGCGATATCTTGATGGGCTCAACAGTTCGGTCAAAGACAGTGATGAGTTAAGTATAGTTCCAGCCGTTGCAGGTGGAATTAAATAGCGACTAGAGCTAATTTCTCCAACATATTTGGTCGTGTTTATTTCTAACCTAAAATTGATTTGATCGAGTGTCTGACTACGTCCTCTGCAACATCGATACGGGTGGTTGCTTTTCCTGGACCTTCGAGTAGAACCCAACGAATCCTGCCACCGCGAGATTTTTTGTCGCTTTTAGTTGCATCTATTATCCTGTTTACATCTAAACCTCTAGCAGTTACTGGTAGTTCGTAATTTTCCAACAGTTTTCGTTGACGATTTACGAAATTCGAGTCGATCATTCCAAGTTCTTCGGAGATTCTAGCTGCAACCATCATGCCAATCGCAACTGCTTCTCCGTGTAAGTAGACGCCGTAACCAGCTACATTTTCGATTGCGTGCCCGACTGTATGACCATAGTTTAGTAACACGCGTTGGTCCCCGGTCTCAAACTCATCTGCTGATACGACATTACCTTTTATTGCTACGCTGCGTCGAATTGCATCAACCGGTGCAGAGCCTTTAAGTGCCTTCATTTGGTCTGGTATTTGCTCGAATGTATTTAGCAGATCTGCATCAAAAATTAATCCATGTTTGATTGCTTCTGCCCAACCCGCTGACATTTCTCGAGCTGGCAGAGTTGTTAGATGTGACACATCTTGTAAAACCAATTTTGGTTGATGAAATGCTCCAAGCAGGTTTTTGCCTTTTGCGATATTTACTCCTGTTTTGCCACCGATAGAGGAGTCAACCATTGCAGCAAGACTAGTTGGTAGTTGAACTATGGCAACGCCGCGTAGCCAAGTTGCGGCTGCAAAACCAACGAGATCGCCTGTAACACCTCCGCCCATTGCTATGACTACATCGATTCGCTCCGCGCGTTGATCAGCAAGCCAGTCGTACACGACCTGCACAGTTTCCAGATTTTTATTTGATTCACCAATTTCAATGGCGAGAACGTGGGTTTCGTATCCAACTCGTTCGAGAGATTCTTGGGCTCGTTGAACTGCTTTAGGAAACATAACCTCATCAGCTATAAGAAATGCCCTACCACCCTTACCTGTTCCTGTTTTGCGGAGTTCAATGCCAAGATCATCAACTACGTCCCGTCCAACAACCACAGGGTAAGATCCCTGTGTTGTATTTACAACTGTGGCTAGGTTGTTGTCAATGTCACGCATTTGATCTACCAATTTCACTAGACCGCCATGTCTCTGCAATTAATTCAGCCACTTCTTCATGCGTCTTCTTTTCGGTATCAATGGTGACGTGAGCTATTGAGTAAGCTGTTTCGCGTTCCATTAGCATATTCTCTATCTTTTGAATTGGTGCATCATTACCAAGAAGGGGTCGGACAACTTTGCTTCGGTTAGCAGCAGAATTAGTCAATCTTTTATGAATGATATAAGGGCTCGCTACTAATCGAACTATCAGACCAGAAGACTTCATAATTTTGCGATTTGATTCACGTACCGGAACTCCACCTCCAGTAGAGACTATTCTGCCACCACGTCCCGCTACTTCTTTTAGTAGACGTGATTCAAGGTCTCTAAAGTACGGCTCACCGTTGTCAGAAAATATATCTGATATAGGTTTACCAGCTCTGTCTTCGATAACGCCGTCCATTTCAACAAAAGGCCAGCCTAGTAGCTCGGAAACGATCTGTCCTGAACGTGTTTTTCCTGTGCCAGATAGTCCTATCAAGTAAACGTTGGGTTTAGATTTTTTAGAAGTGTCGCTAGGTTTGTCCAATAATTGACTCCGCGACTATTCAGGGTTTCCGAAAGCTTGGTGCGATTCAACGTAATTGGTGTAGTTACGTTTTATCTCATTGAGTGAGTCGCCTCCAAATTTTTCAAGTAGACCATCTACTAGTACCAATGCCAGCATAGATTCTCCAACAGGGCAAGCACGAGCCACCTGACATATGTCACTACGGTTGTATTGTGCATCAACCAGCTGTCCAGTATTTATGTCGACTGATGGTAGCGGTTTTGTCATAGTCGCAATAGGTTTGATTGCAACATGTACGACGATAGGATTGCCATTTGACATACCGCCCTCTATACCTCCAGCATGGTTGGAAATTTGCCGAAATCTCCGAAGGTCATTAGGGTCATATTCGATGACATCTTGCACTTCTCGTCCGGGCTTTCGGGTATTTGCGAATCCGTTTCCGATTTCAACTCCCTTTACAGCATTGATGCTCATCATCGCTTGCGCTATTCGACCATCAAGTTTGCGATCCCAATGAACGTGGCTGCCAAGCCCAACTGGGGACCCGAACGCCACCACTTCGAATGTTCCTCCAATTGTCGTTCTTTCCTTTTTTGATTTGTCAATTGCCGCTTTGAATCGACTATCTGCGTCAGAATCAGAGGCGCGTACTTCTGATTCTTCTACGAAGCTCCAATCAACGTTTTCTGGATCAATCTTTGCCCCATCCTGATCTCCTGTTGCAACCACTCGAGAGTGGATCACGATCCCTATCTCTTCGAGCAAACGTCTTGCTATCGAACCTGCTGCGACACGGGCCGCAGTTTCGCGGGCTGAAGCGCGTTCTAGAACATTACGTAAGTCATGCTGGGCGTATTTCAAAGCTCCTGGAAAGTCAGCGTGACCCGGTACCACTTTTGTGTATACCTTCTTGTCAACGCCATCACCAACATCTGCGATCGACATTGCATCAGTCCAGTTTGCGAAATCACGATTCTGAATCCACATCGCGATAGGCGAACCAAGTGATCGTCCATGCCTCACTCCTGAACGTATGTTTGCGCGATCCTGTTCGATTTTCATCCGACCGCCTGATCCGTAACCTTTTTGGCGCCGAGACATTTGATTTTCGATGTATTGTTCAGTTATTTCTAATCCCGCAGGCATACCCTCCACGATCACAGTTAGACCCTGACCATGAGACTCTCCTGCGGTGAGATATCGAAATTTTGTCATGCGCTATATTTCTCGTTTGGTATCTAGCATATAAATTATTGTGTGGACCGTAGCTTGCGATTTGATTTGAGTTGATCAAAAAACCATAGGCGCCGGTTCATTTTAAGAAATTCTACTTCGATTATATGTACTGGCACTATGGGATTTAGTTACTGTGTGACTTAATCGCAGAATAAATTGCTTCGAACATTATGTTTACTGGTGCCGATCTACCCGTTGCCATTTCGAATCCTTCAATCCCCTGGAAGACTAGCATTGTTATACCGCCAGCCGGTTCGCCGCCGGCAGCTTCTACTTCTCGAAGAAATGTAGTCATCGGCGGAGCATAAACCGCGTCGTAACCTATTGTTTGTGCTGAAATCATGTCCGATGTAACTGGAGATGCAATCTCTGCAGGCCCACCTGACATACCTAAAGAAGTCGTGTTAACTAAGAGATTTGCGAAAGGTACGTGGTTAGCCATTTCGTCCTTTGCCATACCTATAGCTTTAGGTTTGAACTTGCCTTCTGAGAAATACGACGCTAATACCTGTGCTTTTTCGACAGTGCGATTCGCTATCGTTAGGCGATTTACTTCTGCCCCTTTAAGCGCGTGCACAATAGCTCTGGCAGCCCCGCCCGCACCGAATACTACTACATCCGCTCCTTTTGGATCGAAGCACGTTTTTTCTCTCAATGCTCTAAGGAATCCAGATCCGTCAGTGTTGTGACCGACAAGTTTGCCTCTTCGGTTAAATATCCAATTGACCGCGCCAACTGCCTTCGCTGCATCTGTTAGTTCATCAACCATCGGTATAACCGCTTGTTTGTGTGGAAGGGTAACGCAGCACGCAATGAAGTTCTTTTCTCGGAATTTTGCAACTATGGACTCTAGTTTTTTCGGTGGAACATCCCAAGCTTCAAACGTTTCATCTATACCAAGTGCATCCAAGCCTGCTTGTTGAAAAACAGGCGATTTCGTGTGACCGATCGGGTGCCCAATAATTCCGATGTTGCTACTTATCATTCATTTGTTCCGTTGCTGTAGTGGTTGGACTGGAGGTATGCGTTGAGGATAATTGCTGCCGACGCCGAATCTATTCTGCCACGAGCTTTACCACGAGCCTTTGTTGGTTTATTGCCAGATTCGCGCAGGATTGATTGTGCTTCAATCGTGGTCATTCGTTCGTCCCAAACATAGACTGGTAGATCAGTAGACAAACGAAGTTGCCTGCAAAACGCATTCACTTTACGTGCAGCGGGACCATAAGAACCATCTAGTGACAATGGCAGGCCAACCACAATAGCTACTGCTTCATTTTTTATCGCTATACAAGCGACAGTATCGGCATCAGCCGTTCCTTCCGCGTTGACTGCATCGATTGGCGACGCTATTAGGCCCGTATGATCGCTAATGGCGAGCCCTATTCGCGCTTGACCATAATCCACTCCAAGCAAACGTCCCTTAACATTTATCACTAATCTCAACCCCTCGAATCTAGGGAAGATCTGATGATATCTTCAGTCACAGTTAATGCTCCGGATAGCTGCTCAGGATCTTTTCCACCGGCTTGCGCAACCAACGGACTTCCACCTCCGCCCCCACCAATGTGTTTTGCGATCGCCTTTGCGATATTACCGCAGTGAATTCCTTCCTTGATGGAATCTTTAGTTGCCATTACAACTATCATTGGACGGTCATCAATTACACTACCCAACACTACAACGCACTTGCCTATAGTGTTCTTGAGATGATCTCCGGCTTTTCTAAGAGCGCCAATATTCGAGACTGAGATTTCGCCAATCTCTACATGGATTGTTGTTGCGTTTATTTCAATGTCGAAAGATTTGCTCTTACTGGTCGGATTAACTTCGCCTATGCTGGCCTTAAGTACTTTGTCTTCTAATTGTGAAATTTGTTTTTTGCTTTTGGACAGTTCATGCGCTAGTGCATCAACTCTGCTGCCAACCTCCAAAATACCGACATTTAATTTGGACGCGATTTCATCCAGTGCACTAAAACGTTCGGTTATTGCTTCCTCTGACGCTAGGCCAGTTATTGCTTCAATCCGTCGTATTCCTGACCCGATACCGGTCTCAGAAGTAATCACGAATGCCCCGATCCCACCGGTATAGTCCATGTGGGTTCCGCCGCATAGTTCGTAGCTCCATGGGGAATCAATTTTGATTGTGCGTACTTCATTTTCATAAGTGTCACCGAAAAATGCCAGTGCACCTTCTTCTACTGCTTTACCATACGTTGTCCAGTGGACTTCGACAGTACGGTTGAGTCTGATTTTTTCGTTGACACGATCTTGGACAGCTCTAATTTGTTCAGTGGTTAGGGCTTGCATGTGAGTGAAATCAAACCTAAGCCGTTCGGCGTCAACAACCGATCCAGCCTGTCGAACATGGTTCCCTATGATTTCTCTTAGAGAAGCGTGCACAAGATGTGTAGCCGTATGGTTGCGTCTG
>DBSW01000011.1 GCA_002306745.1 Dehalococcoidia bacterium UBA1332
GAAATAATTAGCTAGCAAACCAAATCAGGAGATCTAGTCAGATGCGATATATGCGCTTCTCGTCGAAGATAACTCTTATGCTCATTGCTTTGTTAACGCTTGCCGCAGTTGGATGCGGAGGTGATGACAGCGCTGAGCCAGAAGTCGTTATCCAGACAGTTATTGTTGAAAAAGAGGTAGAGGTTGAGAAACAAGTTGAGGTTGTCGTAACCGCAACTCCAATCCTTCCGCCAACCGCTACGGCTGTGCCAGCGAATAAGCCAGCCCCACCCTCAAAGCAGTCACCAGGTGAACTAGTCTGGGCTATCACCAAAGACGCTGGTATCGGCGGCGGATTCAACGCAGTAAACCTGTGTTGCGGCGCAAAGATGATGAGTGTGGTAGAAACACTATTTAAGCCGACTCACGATGGTGGACCGGCTACGCCTCTATTGGCGGAATCTTGGTCACTTGATTCAGAAGGTTCGCCTCCAGCGTATGTTGACGTAACCATTAAATCCGGAATTCAGTTCCACGGTGGTTATGGAGAACTAACAGCTGACGATTTGGTATGGAATATCAATGACACCAACCCAAATCTTTCAGAAAGTCTGGGTACAGGTAACGTAAGTATTACTGATGGTTCAGGTACGTGGGCTGGGTTCCTAGGAGCCAATCCTACGGAAAAGATCGGAGATTACTCTGTACGAATAAATTGGGAAGCATTTGACCCTCGTTGGGACACTTGGTTCTTCGGGCAGGACGGTCTCGGTGCCGGAATTGTCAGTAAAAATGCCTTTGAAACAGAAGGGCAAGAATGGAACCAGGACAACTTAATCGGTACGGGTCCATTTGAAATGACTTCTTGGAAACGAGGAGACAGAGCAATTTACACGGCAGTCGACAATCACTGGCGAAAAACTCCAGATGTTACGTCGATAACAAGAATCGCTGTACCTGATGAAACTGTTCGTCTAGCTCAACTTGCCACTGGTGATGCCGATATTTCAGACATCGGAATATCTAACGTCGCTGAAGCACAGCGTGTTGGCATGGTCGCCAAAGGCTCGGGAGCTGCGCGAATGGTGACGATGATGTTCGCTGGAAACCTATGGGAGACCCACCACCCTACCACCGGCGATGAACTTGAGATCGTCACTTACACGCATGACCTCCCATGGCTTGGCAACCCGCATAAGCCAGATGACGGAAACAATCCAGCTGGCATGGATGACATGGAACAAGCTCGATTGGTTCGCCAAGCTCTTGCGATGTCTGTAGACCGCGATCTGGTCAATGAGGCAGCACTCGGAGGTCAGGGCTGGCCAGTACACATTCCATACTTCGACATCAACAATAAGAATTGGGATGATAAGTGGAAGATTGATTATGACCCTGAAGGTGCCGAGGCACTTCTGGATCAAGCCGGATTCCCAAGAGGGGATGATGGATATAGATTCTCAATGCCAATGTTCGCATGGCCGATTGGACACTTCTATGGTGAAATCGGTGACAACGTTGCCATCTTCTGGGAAGACATTGGTGTAAAAACCGATGTGCTCCATTACGAATACGCTGTATTCCGTCCAACTCTTGTCGGTAGATCAGCAACTCAGGCTTGGACAGACACTGGACCTCTTGAGAACTTCGCGAGTACACCTTGGGACTGGCCAAGAGGTATTCAGATGAGTGCTCTTGCTCGAGGTGGAAAGAGTCATGGTCTGGAGAATCCAGAGTCAACAGCCAACTACCAAAACGTTGCGGCTGAAGCTTCTCTGGAAGGCAGAATTGCTCTGAACAATGAGTACGCAGACTTCATTAGGCATTGGTTGCCAGGTTTCGGCATCGTAGCCTCACCTAGTCTGCTTGTTTACAACCCAAACAGTATTGATTCTTGGGATATGGAGTTAGGATTGCGCCAAGCAAGCAACTCCCCTGAGTTCATCAAACTTAAATAGCCCTTAGGAACGGTTATAATCTCCCAACCCAAATTGGCGAATTCTTCACCTACATTATGTAAGGTAGCCAGTTTGGGTTGGGAGAAGAGTTTTGCCTGAATGAAAAAATTTCTAATCCGACGAGCGATATTTGCACTACTCACACTGTGGGGAATTACATTTGTTGTATTTGGCCTATCTAGACTAGGTCCCGATCCTCTGTTGATCTATGTCAGAGATGACTCTTATGGCATTAGCGAAGAGACACTCGAAAAATTGAGAACAAAATGGGGGCTAGATCGGCCTTTCCACGTCCAATACCTTAAATGGATGGGTGCAATGTTGAAAGGTGATATGGGGCAAAGTATCGCTGCTCAACGACCAGTGACCACAATGATTGGTGAGAGATTACCCAACACTTTGCAGTTGGCCGCTGTTGCGTGGTTATTTGCTTCAATCCCTGGTGTTGGGCTAGGCGTGCTATCAGCAGTAAAACGAGGTTCTTCATGGGATTACAGCACACGTTTTGTGGCATTAATTGGTCAAGCCACTCCAGCGTTCTGGCTCGCAATTCTGATGATTCTAGTTTTCGCTGTAAGACTCGACTGGCTCCCTCCAGCTACTAAAGCAACATCTGTTGATTCTTTTAGAACGCAAGCGGCTCATTTCGTAATGCCCGCTTTAGTGCTCGGATTTGATCCTTGGGCGTCTTACCTACGGCTAACTCGTTCTTCCATGCTCGAAGTACTCGAGTCGGAATTCGTCAAACTGGCACGCGCAAAAGGCGTTTCAGGTACCGCCGTGATATGGAAACATGCTCTGCGCAACGCACTGATACAACCGCTGACGGTTTCAGCCTTGGTACTAGCAGCATTCATTACAGGTAGTGTGTTTGTTGAAGCAGTATTTGCATGGCCAGGTATAGGGAGGCTCGCTGTACAAGCGTCGTTAGACAACGATTTTCCGGTACTTGCCGGAGTTGTTCTTTTATTCGGATCAGCGTACGTATTTTTAAACTTCATTGCGGACATGCTGTACGCAATTATTGACCCGCGAATCCGGTATGACTGATATAGCAAAATCTAACAAATCTATGGCTTTGCGGATTATCTCATTGCCATCTCGAATATTTTATTTCACAAAGCGCTGGCCGATTATTCCAGCAGTGATATTAATCGCCATTGTTTTCGGTGCGATATTTGCTCCGACACTAGCACCCTTCGATCCACGAGATGGCGATCTCAGAGCAAGAAACATTCCTCCAGTTTGGCTTGAAGGAGGTACGACGGAGCACTTACTGGGTACAGATAATCTGGGTCGCGATATGTATAGCCGACTGTTATACGGTGCAAGAATTTCATTATTTGTCGCCAGTGTGGCTGTAGCGTTTGGGTTAATCGCTGGGACTCTTACAGGCGTGGTCGCCGGTTACTTCGGCGGAATGGTTGATGAGGTACTCATGCGACTTGTCGACTTATGGTCCTCTCTACCATTCTTATTAATTGCTCTAATTGTGGCAATTAGTGTCGGACCTAGTCTGGGTATGGTGATGGCGTTGCTAGCAGTCAGCTCTTGGTCTGCAGGATCAAGAAATATTAGAGGTGAAGTTCTCTCACTTCGAGGCCGGGACTATATTCAGATGGCAAAAGTAATGAACGCATCTGATCTCAGAATAATCGTAAGACATCTTCTTCCGAACGTTCTACACGTAGTAATAGTAATCACCACACTAAGGACTGGTTCGATGATCATCGCTGAAGCCGGTCTAAGTTTTCTAGGTGTCGGAGTACCTGCATCAGTACCGACCTGGGGCATTATGATCGCCCAAGGTCAAAAATTTCTTACGACAACATGGTGGATGTCAATCATGCCAGGGGTTGCAATTTTCTTGATTGTTATGTCGTTCAACTTCCTAGGAGATTGGATAAGAGACAGATTCGATCCGCGCTTGAATCAGTTGGACTAATCCAAACTAATTCTGAATACGGTATGCGCAAAAGGATTATTAATGGTGTTCGATCTAATAATTGAAAACGGATTAGTTATCGACGGAACGGGAAAAGCAGCCTACCCCGCAGCAGTTGGTATCACCGACGAAAAAATATCCGCTATTGGCGATCTGTCCGATTCTGAATCTCAAGAAAAGATCGACGCCACAGGTCATGTGATAACACCCGGTTTCATTGATACACACTGTCACTCTGATGGAGCCTTATTGATCGATGGTCAACATGCTGAAGGTGTTCGACAAGGTATAACGACAGAAATCATTGCGCCTGATGGGCTTACTTACGCACCACTCAACGGTGCCGATTATTCGATGTATCGGCAATACCTTTCGGGCCTACTCGGTCTCCCACCTGAAGACTTGGACATGTCTTCTATAAGTTCAGCGCTAGAAAACTATCATCATAAAACAGCTCCCAACGTGGCTATGTTCTTGGGGCATGGTCCAGTCAGAATACATTCTGTCGGAATGGAAGACGTGCCGCTCACAGGTAAGACGCTTGAACATGCAAAAAGTCTTATGGCAGAGTCGTTTGAACAGGGAGCGTGCGGTTTCTCAACTGGATTATCGTACTATCCGAATTCTTTTTCGGACTCTAATGAACTAGTCGAGTTGTGCAAGGTAGCGGCAAAACACGACAAAGCTTTCTCCATACACACGAGAAACCACAATACCAATCGAGCTTTTTGTGGAGGAGGGGTCGAGGAAGCTCTCGAAATAGGTCGAAGATCAGGTGTCAAAGTTCATATAGAACATTATCGAACAAGTGCAAATAATGCCGGTCAAATAGAAAGCATAATGGAACCGATTGAAGTTGCTAAAAAAGATGGAGTAGATGTAACGCTAGAACTCTATCCATATCCAGTTGGATCTGGCCACCCAATCGCCCATTTCCCAAGCTGGTTTCATGAAGGCGGTACAACAGCAGCACTACGCAGGCTCGAAGAAACCGAAACAAAAGCAATGCTTATTCGCGACTTAGAAGATTCAGATTCATCGGTTCTACACGAATATAGTTGGACGTGGATATCCTCAGAAAAAAATCGCCATTACGAAGGAATGAGTTTCAATGATGTTGCAGAGGAGAGAGGAACATCTATTGAACAGATGATCTGTGAAGTGGTGCTGGAAGAAAAATTCTCATGCGGTGTACGCGGAGTCCCACCACAGAGTGCCAGGTTGTGGCGTCAGGTCGAAGAAGATGTAATGACGTTATTGGATCGACCAGACTACATGGTGGGCTCTGATGCGATCCCGGTGGGTGGATTACAACACCCACGTGCATGGGGTACCTTTCCACGTATTGTTGGAAGGTTGAGGAGACGACACGGTTACCCACTTGAGCAGGTAATACAACGAGTAACACAGAATCCTGCAAGAAGGTTTGGGCTGGAAGGACGTGGAGAAATAAGGG
>DBSW01000192.1:0-132 GCA_002306745.1 Dehalococcoidia bacterium UBA1332
AATAACTCTTGCGTGGGGGGGATTTGCGTATTACATGCGCATTACGCGTAACGCCATGTTAGAGGTACTTGACTCAGAATACGTTCGACTAGCTCGTGCTAAGGGAGTGAGCAACCGTACAGTCATATGGAA
>DBSW01000192.1:546-2622 GCA_002306745.1 Dehalococcoidia bacterium UBA1332
ACGGAGCCATTCTTGTTGAGACTATTTTCGCCTGGCCAGGGATGGGCAACATGGCCATTACTGCCGTAAACAACAACGACTTCCCGCTTCTGCAGGGAATCGTGTTCTTCTTCACGATACTTATAGTATCCGCTACTTTCATGTCTGATCTGCTCTACGCGTACATTGATCCGCGAATCAGATACGACTAGTCGATATCTGATATATATCGCATTAATAATCCGTGCTTTATCTGCAGGGCTTATTTGTTATGCGAACTTTCACATAGCAGATGTTAAATCAACGTACGCCATCTTCTGGCTTATAACCTAAAACTTTTTTGGCACGCGAGTTATCTCTGAACAATTTCCTGTTGTCAGATGTAGCCCAGAAAATATCAAACTTGATTTCAGAGGGTGCTTCAATGCATTTAATAGTCAGTTGTTGAAGATCACGGTAACTTGACCAATTTGCTTGCGCTCGACCAGGACTGGGTTCGTCCACTGGCCCGCAACTACTGATTCGTAAATTAATCACTGATAGGTGAGATGTAAGAGCGTAGTACCTACCGAGATCCTCCCCGAACAGTTTCGTAACACCGTAAAGGGTAACGGGTTTTGGTTCTGAAAATTCTGTGATCATTTTCCATGACTTTGGAATTGGCACATTATCTGTTGAAACTAGGGATTTATAAGGCTCTTCTAACTCGTATCCATTCGAAGTCGCACCTGAACTAGCTAGAATCACCCTTGACACTCCAACCTGCTTGGCAACTTCCAAGACGTTATACGTACCGACGATGTTGTTCTTAAGCATCGACTCCCAACCAGCATTCATTCCATTCTCACTACTCATTCCACCATCGGCTGCAAGATTTAACACGACGTCTATTCCATTGAATGCTGTCCGCAAGGACTCGATGTCAGAAATGTCCGCCAGCGAAATATGATCATTAGGAAGATCTTCAACCCCACTGCGTGACAAGGCGCTCAAATCATAGCGATCTTCAAGGGCAGGTCGTAAAGCTCTTCCAACCACACCGTTCAGTCCTGTAACTAAGAGTTTGATTTTTTTTGCCAAGATGTAAATCCATGCTCACTCGTTTTAGTGATTATGTTAGAAAATAACTAGCAGCAACCAAATAACTATTGCTAGAACAATTGACATTAACACCGCGGACGACCCCACATCTTTGGCAATTTTCGATAGTTGATGTTCTCTGGTGTCAATCCGGTCAACAGCTGCTTCAATGGCGGTGTTCATCAACTCAAAAATTAATACTAGGAATATACAACCTATCAGCAACGCTCGTTCGAGATTATGAGTTGTTAGAAATAACGCTGCGGCAGAACCGGTAATCAGGATTATCAATTCTTGCTGGAACGCACGCTCAGTTTTAACGACGTGGATAAGACCGTTAACGGAATTTTTTAGGGCCTCATAGACTAGCGTTGGATTTATGAGATTTTTGGACAATATTTTTGCCTGATAATGCAAATACACTAATTAATTCCTATGGTAAGTGATAATCCGCTATTTTTCATTGGATCAGTCAATCGGTCCTATCCAACCTGTCACGCCACCATCTACTAATAACTCGCTACCAGTTATATATTTCGATTCATCAGATGCTAGAAACAAAATTGGTCCGGCTATGTCTGAGGCGTCTGCAATTCGGCCAAGAGGAACACGCTGCGCCAGCCTTTCAGCCCAATCTTTTTCAAATAGAGAAGCTGTAAATGGTGTGAGAGTCCAACCCGGTAGAACGGTATTTACTCTAATACCGTAAGGACCATACTGCACTGCGGCGGAACGAGCAAAATGAGTCATGCCCGCTCTTGATGTGGCGTACGCGTTCGCTTGTTCTCTAACCACCCTAGCCATCATCGATGAGATCAGAATAATCGAACCGTTACCGTTTTCTTTCATTGGACCAACGACGTTTCTAGTACCTAAAAACATGCCCATGTTAGTGACATCAATGACATGTTGCCACTTGTCGACATCGGTCGATTCAATTGACTCGCCTCGGTCTTGTACGCCTGCACCCATAATCATTATGTCTATGGTTTTATGTAGGTCTACGGTCGTCGCTAC
>DBSW01000122.1:0-383 GCA_002306745.1 Dehalococcoidia bacterium UBA1332
GCTCTGCGACTGGCTGATCGAAAAGTGCGCAGACCAGATCTAACAATATCTACCGTTGATCATAATTTACCTACTGATGAGACGCGAACTGAAGAAATTAAGGATCCGATTGCTAGACAACAGGTCGATACACTTCGTAGGAACTGCAAAGATTTCGGGGTTACTCTTTACGATGTTGACTCGTCAGCTCAAGGAATCGTGCACGTAATTGGTCCTGAACAGGGTTATACCCAGCCCGGTATGACAATTGTGTGTGGCGACTCTCACACCTCAACTCATGGAGCTTTTGGCTCACTGGCATTTGGGATTGGAACATCGGAAGTTGAGCATGTGCTTGCCACTCAAACCCTTCGTCAAGTTAAGCCGAAAACGATGGAAGTGCG
>DBSW01000122.1:719-856 GCA_002306745.1 Dehalococcoidia bacterium UBA1332
TTTAACGGTGAGTTAAAGCGAGGTGTAACAGCTAAAGACATGATTCTGTCGGCTATTGGTAAGCTTGGTACAGCTGGCTGGACTGGATATGTCGTTGAGTACACAGGTGATGCTGTTAAGAGTCTAGATATGGCTGG
>DBSW01000122.1:1195-9058 GCA_002306745.1 Dehalococcoidia bacterium UBA1332
CGTATGACTATTTGCAATATGACAATTGAAGGTGGGGCTAGGGCTGGACTGATCGCTCCGGATGCAGTGACTTTTGATTGGATGCGTGGACGAAAATTTGTACCTAAAGGTGAAGAATTCGAAGAGGCGATTGACGAATGGAAAAAACTTTCGAGTGATGATGGTGCTATATATGATCGATTGCTCGAAATAGATTGCGATGAACTTGAACCACATGTCAGTTGGGGCACTAACCCTGGTCAAGTAACCAAGATTTCTGATCGTGTGCCATCCCCTGATGATTTTGATGATCCTGCTGATGTCGCTTCTGCGAACAATGCGTTGAAATATATGGGGCTAACTGCAGGTATGGCTATAGAAGACATATCGATTGATAGGGTATTTATTGGCTCTTGCACTAACGCGCGTATTGAAGATCTTCGCGCTGCTTCAAAAATCGTGCTTGGTCGAAAGGTTGCGTCCACAGTGCGTGCTCAGGTTATGCCTGGATCGACACTTACGAAGCTTATAGCGGAACAAGAAGGTCTGGACGATGTGTTTAAACAAGCCGGGTTTGAGTGGCGCGAGTCAGGTTGCTCAATGTGTCTTGGTATGAATCCTGACATTCTGGTGCCAGGCGAGAGATGTGCTTCTACCTCAAACCGAAACTTCGAGGGTCGACAGGGTAAAGGAGGGCGTACACATCTTGTTAGCCCTGAAATGGCAGCAGCAGCAGCTATCGAAGGTCATTTTGTCGATGTGAGGGATTGGGAGATTGAATAGTAGAGTTTGTCAATAGTTATCAATGAGTAAAGATCAATGACCGGATCAGGCATGTCTTATGATCCTCGACCACCTAAAGACCGGACCGCTAGTGGCGCTGATGCATCCGAAAAAGGCAGGCGCTATCGTGATCCTGTAGGTGGTTCATTTAATGGCGGTGGTGGGCTGATGGGGCGTATTACCGGTCGTGCCGAGGCTGATCGTGCGAAGGCTAGACGCTATGAACCATATCATTACGAATCTAATGGAACTCAATTGCGTTGGACCGTACTACTTCTTTTGCTGTGGACGTTTGTAGCTCTGTGGTTGGCTTATGCGGATCGAGTTACCGCATCCACATTGATGGATCTTAAGGAACAAGGATACGTAAGCGCTCCTCCTACCATACTTTCTCCTAATACGATGCGAGAATTCGGCGAACGAGAGGGCATAACGTGCGTTGATAAGGACGATCGTTTTATTGCGACTCCTGAGTGTGTTCAGTTATTCGCCGTTCAGGCCAGATATGAATCTGATAAAAGTCGAGGTTCGTATCTATTTATCGCTTTAGTTGTGTTGCTCATGGTAACTGCATTCGCATTTGGTTCGGTTTCGCACAGGGCGAGTAGGAATATTCTTGCTACTAATAACCGTGAACAACGGTTTTCGCCGGAAAAATCCGTGATGTGGTTCTTTATACCTGTCATGAATTTAGTTAAGCCTTGGCAGGTGTTTAAAGAGATGTTTCGGGGTAGTGATCCGGAATCGTCAATTGACGAACAAAGTAGCTGGAAGACTAAAGGATCTGTCCCTGCGATTGTTCATATATGGGCGTTAATATGGATTGTGGTTTTCGCATTTAATCCGATTACTGTTGGTCGGATCTGGAACGCTGTTAGAAAAAACATGGATGACGTCATTTTGGCACACCAGCGACTGGTGATAGCGGATATTTTGCTCGCCGTCCTTGGAATCTCAGCTATCCTTGTTATAGTCGAGCTTCATAAACGTCAGGAAGCACGGCACTCAAAGGTTGGAGATATATTAGTTACGCCTCCGCCTCCAGTTGACCCTCTCGAAGAGGCTCTGAAGGAAGGCATAAGGCGCAAAGAATTAGAAACAAAACAAGCGCGATCTAAGCGTTCTAGACCGGATAATAAGTCAAAGAAAAAATTCTGAATAACCCACTAGGAATTACTAAAATTGGAAAAGTTCACTAAGCTTTCAAGCATCGTTGCACCCCTCGATAGGGCAAATGTTGATACCGATCAAATTATCCCGAAACAGTTCCTTAAGCGCATCGAACGAACCGGGTTTGGAGAGTTTGCTTTCTTTGATTGGCGCTATCTAGAAGACGGTGTTCCTAACCCTGATTTCATCTTGAACGAAGACCGTTACAGAAATGCGAACATTCTGGTCAGTGGTCGTAATTTTGGATCTGGATCGTCGCGTGAGCATGCACCTTGGGCTTTGATGGAAATGGGATACAAAGCAATTATTTCAACCAGCTTTGCTGATATATTTCGGAATAACTGTATGCAGAATGGCCTACTACCCGTGATTCTTGAAGAGTCCGATGTTGACACGATTATGGCACGAGCTTTGCGCGGTTCAGGTTACAAGGTAACGGTAGACCTAAAAACACAGAGTGTTACTGATGACCAAGGGCTTAATGTTGTCTTTGATATTGATCCTTTCCGAAAGAACTCATTGCTCGAAGGATTAGATGATGTTGGTATTACTCTGACCCTTGATCAATCTATTGACTCATTTGAAGAAAAGCGGTCGGCGCGCTGGTAAGCTAAAGTTGCCTGATTATTATGAAGACTAAAATTCGTGTAGAGACTGCACCAACAGACTGATAGACTTCTTGGGTTGTTTTAAAGAACAGAAACTGTTTAATTGAACCGAAAGCAGAGCGTATAAATGGACGGACGTATCGCAGTTCTTGGCGGTGATGGTATTGGACCCGAAGTCACGGCTGAGTCAGTAAAAGTGCTTGACGCAATAGCTAATCGTTTTGGACATAAGTTTACTTACGTCACAGGCCCGGTAGGTGGTACAGCTATTGATGCGACTGGTAGCGCATTGCATGATGATACTATGAATATCGTCTTAGGGTCAGATGCGGTTTTGTTTGGCGCAGTGGGTGGCCCAAAGTGGGACAACCCTGTGGCTACGGTTCGACCGGAAGATGGGATTCTTGCACTGCGAAAAGGGTTGGGTTTATTTGCCAATTTGAGACCGGCTCGGGTGTACCCACAACTTGTTGACTCTTCTCCTTTACGTCCTGAACTTTTAGTTGATGTCGATTTCATAATTGTTAGAGAGTTGACTGGTGGCCTTTACTTCGGTAAACCTAAACGCCGTTGGGAGAACTCACGAGGACGCCGGGCCGTAGATACCTTGGCGTACTCTGAAAAAGAGATTGAGCGGGTCGTACGGGTTGCTTTTGAGCTCGCTCGAGACCGAAATAAACGAGTTCATTCCCTTGACAAAATGAACGTTATGGAGTCATCCAGGCTGTGGCGTGAAATTGCTACTGAGGTCGGAATTGAGTATCCGGATGTTGAACTCATACACATGTTAGCTGACAATGCAGCTATGCAGATCATTACCAACCCATCTTCATTTGACGTCATTGTTGCAGAAAATACATTTGGAGACATTCTTTCTGATGAAGCTGCGGTTCTCGGTGGATCGCTTGGAATGCTGCCTTCTGCCTCACTTTCTTCGCTGCCGCCAAAAAGCGGGCGCCGTAGACGCGGAGGAAAGCCTGCTCTTTATGAGCCTATTCATGGCTCTGCTCCTGACATCGCAGGTAAGTCACTTGCCAATCCCATGGCTTCAATTCTTAGTGCGGCAATGCTTTTGCGACTGTCACTTGGGCTCGGTAAGGAAGCTGCGATTATTGAGCAGGCCGTAGAATCAGTTTTGTCAGAGGGTTACCGTACCGTTGACATCGCAGTAGGCGGTGAGCGACCACTTACTACGAGCCAGGTTGGCGATATGATTGCTGGACTGGTTTCGTCTTAAATCATTGTAATAATGTTGATCGATTAAAACCCGATTGATTATTCTTTTTGATCGAAGTATGGTCATGTGGGTTTTTAATCTGCGATTACCCGGACGAAAAAAACTAATTCGATTTACAAGATTTAATGTCTAAACGACTCACTGTTGAAGATCTTGAAAATGCTCTTCCTGATTTAGAATCCGACTATAAACTGGCAGGGATTTTGCAGGGAGCCAAGATTTATCGCGATAAATGGGGTATCCCACATATAAAGGCGAGTAATGAAACGGATTTATTTTTCGCCCAGGGTTTTGCCACAGCCCAAGACCGACTTTTTCAGATGGACTACGACCGTTTGCGTTGTCTTGGTCGTTCTGCCGAACATTTAGGAGCCCCAGGCCTAATTCAAGATCGCTTGATGCGCAGGCGGGCACTTAAAAATGTCGCCAAGCGTGATTTGAGAGTTTGCAGTCGAACGGCAAGAGAAATGATCTCCGCTTACACGGCTGGAGTGAATGCATTTATCGATTCCGAAGCTCCTTTGCCGGCAGAATATAAGTTAACTGAGACAGAGCCAGAACCATGGGAGGATTGGCACTGCATATTGGTTTACAAAATCAGAAATACAGCAGAAGGTTCATTTCAGAATAAGTTGTGGACTGGCAGGCTTGCTGCTGAAATTGGTCCTGAAAAAGCGGCGGCGATTTCACCAGGCAGTCAGTTAGGTGCACTTATGACGGTGCCACCGGGGAGTGAGTATTCAGGACCTACGCTGAATGCGATTAAGGAATTGACAGAAGTTGTTAACGCTACCCCGTCATTGAATGAAACAGATGGAGGGTCTAATGGTTGGGCGATCTCTGGCGAACGAACTGTTTCGGGTTTACCGCTTGTTGCTGGTGATTCCCATAGGGGTCTTGAAGTTCCAAACGTTTATTATCAGATTCATTTAAATGGCCCAGATTTTCAGGTGCTTGGTCATTCGATTCCGGGTGTTCCGATGGCGATGCATTTTGCGCATAACGATCACGTTGGATGGGGTATGACTCATGGCGGAGCGGACACTCAAGATCTTTTCGTAGAAAAACTCCGAAGAATAGACGAAGGAGTTGAATATTACTTTAAGAATGAATGGTTAAAGGCGTCTACTTCCACTGAAACGATCTTTGTGCGTGATGGTATGACGGAAGAAATAGAGGTCGTTGAAACCCAACACGGTCCGATAATTTCTGGAAGTGTCGATTCCGGAATAGGAATCTCTATATCCGATCCAGGTTCAATCGACGGTACAAGGTGGGTAGATGCGGCATATGATGCTATGAAATCTCGTTCGTCCGACGAGCTTGAAACGGCATTTAAAAACTGGACCGACCGAGTGAATAATTACCCTTATGCAGATGTTTATGGGAATTTTGGTTACCTGTTCAAGGGTCGAGTCGCCATTCGAGGGGCAGAAAACGGATGGGGACCAGTTCCGGGCTGGACTGGTAAGAATGAATGGACCGGTTATATCCCGGATGATGAACTTCCCCGGTCAAAGAACCCAGACAATGGATGGGTCGTTACATGTAATCAACGAGTCGTTGGCCACGACTATGGTTACTATTTGACTCACTTTTATGGGACTGACTATCGCGCAAGGAGGATACGTGATCGGATCGTAGCTTTAGAAGGTAAACCAATAACCGTTAGCGATATGTCGTCTATTCACGGCGATACTGTTTCCATTCCTGCTGAAGCTTTATCTCGAGCCATAATTACTCTTTCTGATTTAATAGAGCCTTACTCTATTGCTTTAGATGAAATTAAAACTTGGAATTATGATCTGGGCGTAGACTCACCTGCTCCGGCTATATATGAAGCTTCGAGCCGCGAGTTGAATAAATTGCTGGCAATCAGCGCTTACGGATCACTTGCAGCTGGTGTTACAGGAGAATCCTCTGACTCTGGCGCAGAAGATCATTTACGGCGACAGTTAAAACCTGATTTCATAAGGCGACTCAGTGAAGGCTTGTTGGATAATGCTCCCTACGGATTTGACACAACTAATATGGTCAGAAATGCGTTTGTAGCCGGAGTAGATTATTTGATTGGTCGATTTGGGTATGACATGCGTAATTGGCGATGGGGGGATATGCATCACACGGCTCATTCTCATCCGTTATCATCGGCATTTCCTGAATCAGCTGACTTGCTTAATCCGCCTACTATTGAAACGGCAGGCGATGGCGACGTTCCATTTGCAAGCGGGAGTTCGACTTCAGGGGAATTTAAAACAAAAACTGGACCAATTAACCGGTATATTCATGATCCATCAAATTGGAATAATGGCCGATGGATTGTTCCACTAGGTTCTTCAGGTCATCCTGCGAGTCCACATTTCTCGGATCAACAATTGATGTGGGCTAAAGTAGAAACTATTCCTCAACTATGGGATTGGTACGATATCGCTAATGAAGCGGAAACCACTCAAAATCTTCAACCTATATAGCTTTATATGATATCTGCTTTGCAGCATTGATCAGTGCCATATTCTTTCGTCTTCCAATGTACGTAATTCACGCGGTGGGAATGCTTTATAAGGATGATTACCCAGTTTTGTTTCATCTATTTCAATTCCCAGACCTGGAGAAGTTGGCAGTTCGATGTAGCTGTCATAAGGGGTCATATAGCCATTCGTAAAGCTACGGCAAACATCTTCAACATTTACAAAGTATTCGTATATAAGAAAGTTAGGCATGTTTGCTGACGCATGTATTCCTGCCGCGAGGCCTATTGATGTTGAGTTGTATCCATGGGGTGAAACACCTATGTAATGTGGTTGTGCCATTGCCGCAATTTGGCTGATTTCGAGAATTCCCCCGGTGTTGCATATATCCGGATTAATAATATCTACCGCTCGTTTGTTAAAAATCTCTCGAAAATCGTTACGAGTGTAGTGTGCCTCACCAGTGACGACTGGAATTGTCGTGTTCTCTTTTACTTCTTTTATGGCATCGATGTTGTCAGGTGGACAGGGTTCCTCAAACCAGTAAGGGTTGTATTTTTCGATTTCTTTCGCTACCCGTATCGCGTTCATCGGCGCAAGTCGGCGGTGAACTTCAATAAGTAATTCGACTTTAGGGCCAACAGCATCACGAACTTTTCCAACAGTGCTGGCAGCCTCAATCAATTCATCTCGATTTACATATTCACGCCATGGACCTGGAAATGGGTCGAATTTAAGTGCGTTAAAACCTCGCTTTTCGACCATAGTTGCTGCAGCCTCGGCCGTTTTATCGCCTGTGCTTTTACTCCATCCATTTGCATAGACTCTGATGTGTGGCCTGACGGGACCACCGATCAGATTGTAGATTGGTTGTTCAAGTGTTTTTCCAACTATGTCCCACATTGCGATCTCGATACCGCTGAGAGCGCAATGTAGATCCATAGCAGATCGCTTAGTAGCGAAATCCTCGTGGGCTATATGCATGAAATGGCGAATTTGGAAAGGGTCGCGATCGATTAAGTAGCGAGAAAGTTGTTCGACATGTGCCTCGATTTGGGTATCGCGGTCCGCTTGGGAATAGGCTTCACCCCAGCCGCAGATTCCTGTATCCGTCGACAGTTTGATGTATATGAAGTTTTTACCTGATCCGGGATGCCATTTGATGACGTCAATATCAGTAATTTTCATAATTGTTCTCCATTGCAGATAGACTTTGAAATTATTCTCTGCATGTGATGTTTTATGCGTTTTTTTATCGGTTTTTAAATGAACTTAACGAGCACCCCACCGATCCCGTCTATTTCGACCGCTATTTCATCGTTACGTTTAACCCAATGGGTTTCGACGATACTTCCCAACATAACGATCTCACCGGATTTGAGATATTGATTTCGTTCAGCTAATGAGTTAGCCAGCCAGGCCAAGGCTTCATAGGGATGACCAAGGATCTCTCCGGTAGTTCCTTCACTGACCTGTTCGCCATTAACTGTCATGCGCCCGCGTGCATTGCTCAGGTCAGGCGCATCTTCTGACGGAATTGGTTTGCTAAGAACAATAGCTGAACCGAAAAAATCATCGGCGATTAAAGATGGAGTATTAACTTTTTTATAATCAATCC
>DBSW01000195.1 GCA_002306745.1 Dehalococcoidia bacterium UBA1332
GCGTAAAAACCAGCCGCTCCGTAGTGCGAGGAATTTTTTACGGCTACTGATCCCATTCCATTGGTTTTTGCTTTGTCTATTGCAAGTTCCATTGCTTTAACACTTGCGATCATTCCCATCCCTTGGTCTGCATCTATCACTGCAGTGCAGGGAGTTTCGTATTTGATCTCTATATCAGGCTTTGCCTTGATGTAGCCGTTTAGAAGACCGGTTAGGTAGTGAAGGTCAAGGTTGTAGCACACACCGTGCGTATCGATGCCGTTCATATCAGCATCTACCAGAATTTTGGAGCATAGTTGTGCTTCATCCGTCCGCATTCCTGCAGCTATGAAAAGGTTGGCTACGAAGTCTGTTAGAGGTTCTTTGTGTACATAGGTTGGATTTGGTACGTGTTTTAGCTTTTCAAGAACCATTGATCGAATATGACTTTCTTTTTGACTCTGGATCTAGAGATTTTTTTGAATTACGCGCAAATAGTATTAATGCTTATTAGCGAATTCTAAAAGAGATATATTGAGTTTGCTCTTTTGAATAATATTACGAAAATAATGGATTCGATCCACCGAATGAATCTATGGCAGTACCTGTTATAGAAGAACTGGCATCGGAAGCGAGGAACATGGCGACATCTGCTATTTCTGATGGGGCCATCAATTTTGGGTTCTCCGATTTACCTTTTGTATTGAACGCTGAACGATAGCCCTCAGTGTCAGTGCCTCCAGGGCATATCGCATTTACGTTTATTCCACTTTCATAAACTTCAGCTGCCAAGGATTCCGTAAAACTTATTAATCCAGATTTAGTTACTCTATATGCGCTTCTGCCTGCACCTCCCTTACGTCCACCGATCGAAGAAATATTGATGATCTTTCCATATTTTCGTTCGATCATCCTAGGTAGCAATTTTTGTGTTATTAGAAATGCGCTGGTTAAATTTACGTTCAAAACTCTACGCCAGAGTTCAATGTCAAGTTTCGTGACCGGAATTCTAGGGTGAATTATGGCAGCGTTGTTGACTAGAATGTCGACTGCGCCAAAGTTCTTGACCGCAGCGTCAGCCAATTTTGATATTTCTGATTCAATTTCTAGGTCGGCGATTACACCTAAAGCTGTTCCGCCGTTCGCTGAGATGGTTGAGACTACATCATCGATTTCTACTTGCGTTCGAGCTGTTGCTATGACGTTTGCTCCTGCAGCTCCGTAGGCTATCGCGACTGCCTTTCCTATTCCCTTTGAGGCTCCTGTTATCAGGGCTGTTTTTCCATGTAGTGAAGTCATATATGGGATCATAACTGGTTTTAGTACTAGTAGGATATGTTGATGAAGTTATGGCAGCGCAACCATATATAGCAATATTTATAACTTTAAACATAGACCTTTGGGTTGTGATCACTGCTATTGGACATGGAGAAAACATATGGCTGAAAAGGTAGTTGTAACAGGTGGTTCCGGACGCGCAGGTGAGTACATCATCGCTGAGTTTGCTGCTCACGGGTATGAGGTATACAACTTGGATTCGGTGCCACCTCGATCGGACTCTCCTTCAAATGCCGCTCATTGGTGGGATGTAGATGTCGCCAATTTCGGTGAAGTGGTTAATGCACTCACCGGTGCTGATGCTGTAGTTCACATGGCTGCGATCCCTGCTCCTAATAAGGATCCTGAACACAAGCTTTTCCGAATTAATATGTTAGCTAATTGGAATGTTCTCGAGGCTGCAGAGATTCATTCGATAGAGCGAATTTGTATGGCGTCTTCTGTAAACGCTGTTGGTGCTGGCTGGGGACAGCAGGTTTATAGACCTGAGTATTATCCAGTGGATGAGTTACATCCCACAAGAGTGGAAGATGCTTACTCACAATCCAAATGGTTGGGTGAGGAAATGTGTGAGGCTTTTGTACGTCGTCGCAAAGGTAAAGTCCAAATTGCAAGTATGCGTTTTCATCATCTTTGGGATCCAGAAATTGCAAGATGGCACCTTGAGTATGGAGATAAAATAACAGTTGGAGGGCGTATGGCTGGTGGGTTTTGGAGTTGGGCTGGCCGTCACGATGCCGCTCGAGCCTGTCGATTATCCATAGAGAAAGAGTTTGGTGGGCATGAAGCTTTCTTTATAAACTCTAAGGACACGAGGCTCGAATTACCTACCATGGATGCTATTCAACAAATCCACCCAGGCGTAGAGATCAGGCAACCTTTGCCAGGATTCTCTAGTCCACTTTCGATTATTAAAGCAGAAAAATTACTTGGTTGGGTCCCGGTGGAGTCATGGCGAGATGGCACAGTTAAGGGCCCAGAACCTAACAACGCTGAGCCTGCGCCATACAAAGCTCAATGGACACGGTAGATTGTTTATTACTTAGTCCATCTTTAAAACAACATTGAGAATGTCACGCAGTAGCGCCACCATCTATAGAAATTGCCTGACCCGTTATGAAGCTTGAATAATCAGAAAGCAGGTAGGTTACTAGATTTCCGACTTCTTCTGGCAAGCCGTATCTACCAGTTGGTATCCACCGTTTGAGTCTCTGACGATTTTTTTCTTCGTTGTTTTCGAGCACACGCGCCATGTTGGTCTCGACTGGACCAGGGCAAATTGCATTGACCCGAATCCCCGCTTTTGCATAATTCATGGATACTGATTTAGTCAGACCTATAACCGCATGTTTGCTTGCTGCATATGCAGCGTGTCGGGCATGACCGTGTTTACCGTTGTATGACGAGTCGTTCACTATGGATCCGCCTCCGTCATTTATCATATGGGCTATTTCGGCTTGCATGCTTAAATACACCCCGCGTGCATTCACGTTCATCACTTGATCGAATACTTCTTCTTCTAGGTCGAGAAAGTTGACTTCTTGTTCGAGAATGCCAGCATTGTTAAAGGCTGCGTCTAGGCCTCCGTAAGTTGACAAGCAATGTTGAACTGCTTTTTTTATTTGCCTACTATCGGTGACATCCGTTGGTATGTAGGTTGCTGTTCCTCCGATCGTTTGGATCTTTTGCACTGTTTCTGCAAGTTCTGCTTCCCGACGGGCCGCTAAGACTACTTTTGCGCCTTGGCTTGCAGCGGTGATTGCCGTTTGTCGTCCGATCCCAGAACTGGCGCCTGTGATTAGCACGATTTTGTCATCAAGCAGCGATTGCATTTGAAATCCTTTTAAGTTTTCAATTTTTTGGAATATGTTTGATTAGCTCATCTAATGTGTAACACTTAGGATACGACGCACGATTCATTTATCGCACGGCTTCGGCAACCCAATGAGTATCGAACTTAAACCCGTTACGAATAAAAATTTCACAGAATGGCGCAAAGCTGTTCGTCATGGATTCGGGCAACATGTACATCCCGATGACATCACCCGGCTCAAAAACGATCGGGCAGAGCTAGACAGATTGGTTGCGGCTGTTGATATTGTATCCGATCGTATTGTTGCGACTGGAGGAGTGGATTCTTATTCATTGACACTGCCAGGGGGCGGGGTAATTCCAATGGCAGGAGTGGCTTATATGACCACTTCCGTTACTCACCGTAGACAAGGTGCTTTTTCAGAAATATTGTCACATATCC
>DBSW01000002.1 GCA_002306745.1 Dehalococcoidia bacterium UBA1332
CTGCCATTCCGCCACTTCGGCTTTCCGGGTGCCCGGCAGTCGAGCTTTGCTACAGCTCGACTGAATTTAGAGTTTCTTATATTAGCTGTGATTTATCTGCAGCACATTATGTAATAGTGATATTTTTACCATTGAGTGTCTCTATTTCACTGCAATATTCGTGAACATGGTAGCCTCTGTACATGTCTGAAGAATTTTCATACTCCGTTGATCATGCAGATGATCGAGAACTTAAGCTTTCTCGCCCTCTTGCTGTTATAGATGTTCAATCGACAGGTCTTGATCCTCGCACTGCCCGTATCGTAAAGCTATCCGTTCTTAGGATTGATAGCGTTGGTGGTGAGCATGTGCGATCAGTCATAGTAAACCCAGAAATTAGTATCCCGGCGGCTTCAACCGAAGTTCACGGTCTGACCGACTTGGATGTTGCCGGAAAGCCGATTTTTAGAGCATATGCCAGAGCCTTAGATCAACATTTAAGTGGATGTGATATTGCTGGTTTTGGGATAGAGCGTTTTGGATTACCGCTTTTATGCGCGGAGTTTGAGCGATGTGGTATTAAATTCGAATTATCTAATAGAGCAGTGGTGGATGCGATGGTCGTGTTTCATCGGCTTGAACCGAGAAATTTCAATGCAGCCTATACTAGATTTGTGGGAGGGTCTAGAAAAGAATCAAATGACCCAGGGCAGACCGCTCGTGACGTTCTGGAAATTCTAAGAGGCCAGATTCGTGCCGGATCTAGCGTGCCTGAGAGCCCCTGTTCGATTGAGAAATGGTCGAAAGGCATAGATGCCAGAGCGATCGATGTTCAGGGTAAATTTGTGTGGGGTAAAGAAGAAGAGGCTATGATCAATTTCGGTAAATACCGTGGGCATCGTCTTAGCGAAATTGCTAGTAACGATGCTGCTTATCTCAACTGGGTCGCTGCCGAAGATAAATTCGAGACTGACGCACGCACAATCGCAGAGTTGGCTGTGAATGGTCAGTTTCCTGAGGTTGAGTCGGGCGATTAGAGTCTGAACAATCAAACTACTAGAACGGACGTCCATTTTGCAGTTACGACAGCTTACTCCGAATCACTTGTTCGTTGGTAATAAAGGTTTATTTCTACTTGTAAGTTTTCGGATTGTTTGTAGTCTGTTTAGCTATCAAGTGACTTTGGTGATAGGACCTTGATCTGCGATTCCAGAACTTATTGTTAATACAGTTTTAGTAATTCATGCATCGTAAAAAACGAATGTTTACAAGTTATTGTTGCAATGGCTTGATTTTGTCCATTTAGGCAGATACTTTCGCAACTTACCTAGACAAGCATTTTGGCTACTCGTAAACAAGGCATATTTATTTGAATAATCTTTTTGACTCAAAAAGTGACTCACCCCAATATGGCATGGTTGTTTCAGAGAATGTAATGGTCCCTATGAGGGATGGGGTTCGCTTAGCGACAGATATTTATCGTCCAGCCGATAAAGATGGAAATCCGTGTTCTGGCCAATTTCCGGTGATTCTTGGTCGTACTTCTTATGACAAATCTAATCCGGTTATATGGGTAGATGCTGTAGCTCGCCCATTTGTAGATAACGGATATGTTGTGATTCTCCAAGATTTGCGAGGTCGTGGTTTATCTGAGGGAACAGGAGACTACTTTCATACCGCTAACCAGAAAGAAGGTCTTGATGGTTACGATACGATCGAATGGGCCGCTGAACAGCATTGGTCCAATGGCAAGGTTGGCATGGTCGGAGCTTCACATGGTGGGATTGTTCAGAACATGGCTTCACTTTATCGCCCGCCTCATTTAGCAGCGCTGTGGGTTGACGTGGCCCCTACGAATGCGTTTCGTTGGGAGGTTAGACAAGGTGGCGCTATGGCTTTACATATGTACGGTGCCCTTTATCTGCATGGATATGATTCTCAGGAGATAGCTGATAACCCTGAATCTATTTTGAGAATTGAGAGAGGAGCCGAACGTCTAAGAGAGGAAATATGGAAACAACCTTTTAAGAAAGGTGAAACCCCCATCGCTGTGGTTCCAAATCTTGAAAAAGTTCTGATGCATTATTATCGAGACGGAAATTACACTGAGTTTTGGGATCAGGAATCCCTCAATCACGCCCAACATTACGACCGTATGGCTGATATTCCTGCCGTTTATAGTTCGGGATGGTATGACCCGTTTGCCGCTGAAACTAGTGAGCAGTTCAGCCATATGGCAGTCAAGAATTCTGCGCCTCAACGTTTAATTCTCGGTCCATGGAATCATGTGTCTATGCGGGGTGCAGGTTCTTCCTACGTTGGCGATGTAGATTTTGGATCCACCGCAAAATGGGGTGATAATGTCCTAAATGTGGAACGGTTGCGTTGGTTCGATAGATGGTTGAAAAACGTAAATACTGGCGTTGAAAATGATCCGTCAGTACGCATTTTTGTGATGGGTGGTGGTAGTGGAAAAATAGACAGATCTGGCAGAATCGATCATGGTGGTGTTTGGCGTAACGAAAGCGAATGGCCATTGCGACGTGTAGTAGACACTCCGTATTACCTGATTGATGGTGGCGCTCTTAGCAAGCAGATTCCTCTGCAGTCAAAACTCGCCACTAATTGGATACACGATCCAAAAAATCCAGTGCCGTCAATAAGTGGAAATGTAACTGGATTCTATGAATGGATAGTTTTACCTGAGGATATAGATGGTGCCTATGTACCACAGAGAGCTCGAATGCGTTCGTTGATCCCCGATGGCCCTCTCCATCAGATAGAGACTGACTTGACGGTTGTGGCTAAAAATAGACCTGCAGATACACCTCCTCTACTCGCTGACCGAAAAGATGTGAACGTTTTTCAGACCGAACCCTTGATGGAAGATCTAGAGATAACGGGAAGCGTGATCGCAAATTTGTGGATTTCTTCGGACAAAGTTGACACTGATTTCACCGCCAAATTAATAGATGTATATCCCCCAAGTGAAGGATTTCCAGAAGGTTTTCACTTACCGTTAGAGGACTCAATACAAAGGGTGCGTTTTCGCCAAGGATATGAATTTGAGGATTTTATGAAACCAGGTCAGATTTATCAGGTTAATATTGAGCTTCCTCCAGTTTCGAATCTATTCGTAAAAGGTCACAGAATACGTATAGACATCGCATCCAGTAATTTTCCAAGATTTGATGTTAATCCGAACACCGGAGAACCAATCGGCCAGCACACTGGTAGTGAGGTAGCGACGAATACCGTTTATACCAACAAGGATGCTCCATCGCATATTTTGTTGCCGGTAGTGCCTATTGATTGATTAATTTGAGTAGCTTTTTGACGGGGAGTATCAATGTCTAAATTAACGGATGTTCAAATCAATGAACTTGTAGCTGAAGTTCCAGACTGGCTAATCATAAGAGAAGAAGGCATGAAGCGATTACAAAAAGTGTTTTCGTTCGATGATTTTGCCTCTGCTCTTGATTTCACCAATAAAGTAGGACGACTCGCTGAAGCTCAGAATCACCATCCACGGATCGTGACTGAATGGGGACGAGTAACTTTGACGTGGTGGAGTCATGAGCAAGGAGGTTTGGTTGCTGCAGACATCGAAATGGCAAAGAAAGTTAATTTGTTGGTCTGAAATGAATGCTTAATTATTTTCTAGCCTGTTCGTTTGAGAGCATTTCTATTGCTTGCACCAAAGCTTGGTGCCCCTGACTGTCGGCATCTCGCTCAGAAACCTGAACTGACCTGTAAAGTTGGGCGATAAGTCCGCTGGTGGGAATCGCTGTTCCTGTCTTGGCAGCCAACTGATCCGCTAAGCGAAGATCCTTCTGCATATGTTTAACCATAAACCCAGGAGTGAAGTCTCCATCTAGGATTTTTGGTCCTAGCGTTTCGAGCGCCCAAGATCTGCCTGCCCCGTCCTTTACGGCCTCATAGAATGCTTGCATATCAAGTCCCGATTTTTTGGCAAGTACAAACGCTTCGGCCACTCCAGCAAGGGCTGCGGCACCAATGATCTGGTTGGCTATTTTTGTTGTGTGGCCTGAACCGACTGGTCCCATATGGGCTACGTTGCCGCCAAGTACATTCAGAATTGGGAGACTGCGTTCATAGGCTTCGGCATTGCCCCCGACGAGTATCGAAAGAGTTCCTGCTTCTGCACCCATAACACCGCCAGTGACTGGAGCGTCAACAAAGTTTGATCCTTTGCTCTCAATTAACGCTGCCATTTGTTTGCCTACTTCTGGATCAATCGTGCTCATGTCGATTACTACAGATCCTGGCTTTAGGCCCTCTAATATCCCGTTTTTTCCAGAGATGACAGCTTCGACATGCTCTGAGTCTGGAACCATTGTTATAACGACGTCGGAAATTCTAGCTACATCAGCCGCTGATGTAGCGGTATCTGAACCGAATTTTTGTGCTTCCAGAACCGTTGAGTCGTTTAGATCGAATACGGTTATTTCATAGCCATCTTCAACGAGGTTTTTTGCCATTGGAAGCCCCATCATTCCAAGGCCCACAAATCCAATTCGTTCTTTGTTCATTTTTGGTTTCCAATGTGTGGTTAGGTTTTCGATCCAATAGTGATGATGTAATCGAACCCTAATTTACATGTTGTTGTATGTGTATGGTGTTGTATTTAATACTTCTCCACAGAGTGATTTATACTCCGAGAGTATAGGAAAGTTTTTATAAACCCATCACGATACTCGTTTCTGGTAATTTTCATGGCGCATCAAATGATTGGATTCTCTGCGTGAAGTTTTGTATTTTTTGTTAGATCATTATTCATGTAGTTGATGATCGATTTATCGTGATTGAAGTTGAGTTATCAGTAAGGTGATTATTAAAACTCAGGAGCATTAATTTGAGTTTCCTCGAAGATCGTATGAAAAGTATTCATTCTGTGGAGCACTTGGATCAGATTAATCGATGGCAGTCATCGAGAGAACGTTTATCTGCAGACAAGCATCGCCCTCAATATCACTTTTCACCACCCGAAAACTTTATGAATGATCCAAATGGTCTTTGCCATTGGAACGGTCTTTATCACTTGTTCTATCAATTTAGTCCTGATGGAGTGGATCGCGTTCACTGGGGTCACGCTGTGAGTGAAGACCTTGTTAGATGGAAAGACCTTCCGATTGCACTTTACCCAGACCAAGAGAATGATTGTTTTAGTGGTCAAACTTTGGTTGAAGACAGTCGGGTGATTGCAACTTATCACGGCACCCAATCTGGAAATGCTATTGCTACCGCAAATGATGATCTGTTACTGGAATGGGAGAAGCATCCTGATAACCCGGTCATACCGATAGTGGAAATAGACGAAAATTCAGGTTCGCCTTATCGAGTCTTCGATCCTTGTATTTGGAAGGAAGAGGATGGTTACTACACACTTTCTGGGGTCTATAAAAACGGTGTACGAAGCATCGATTGCGAAGGGGTTGACCATATTTTCAGGTCATCAGATCTGAGTGATTGGGAATATGTCGGAGAATTAATTTCTTCCGATTACAACACTGAGCCTGGTGAAGATTATGCTGTGCCTAATTTTTGGCCTATAGGCAACGGAAAGTACATGTTACTGTTCTTCAGCCACAAACGAGGTGGTCAGTATTTCGTCGGTAATTACGATAAGGGATCGCATAGATTTACACCTGATTATCACGGTCGATTTAATAACGGTCCACTTGCAATTGGGAGCTTGCATGCGCCATCCGCGACGATTGACGAAAGAGGAAGATTTTTAGCCATATTTAATGTTAAAGAAAGTCGGGAACCTCAAGGCTGGGTTGGGATGATGACTTTGCCTACACACCTCTCATTAGATACAGATAACTTATTGTTAGTTAGACCAGTACCTGAGCTCGAAAATCTTAGGGTTGATCACTGTGCAATACCCGATAAAACCGTGTCCACAGGGCAAGAGCAGCTTTTAGATGAGATCAAGGGCAATGCAATTGAGATTTCTTTGAAAATCGATCCTGGGTCCGTACATGAGGCAGGGATTAATGTGTTGCGTTCTGTCGATGGTCAGGAATCGACGCGTATCTCCTTTTTCCCTAAAGGGCATGCGCGTTTTGGTACCGCATTGCTTCAGATTGATGGAAGTATTTCCTCTAAGCGTTCGGACTTGGTTCCGCGAACACCGGAAATTGCTCCTATTGATATTGGGGATGACGATTTGGTAGAGATGCGGATTTTTGTTGATAAAAGCATTGTAGAAATATTCGTTAATGAACGTCAGTGGCTTACTTTACGGGCTTACCCAGATCGTGATGATAGTGTGGGCGTTTCACTTTTCGCACGGGGAGGGTCAGCTACCTTCAGCGATATCGAAGCATGGCGTATGGAATCGATTTGGCCTGAATTAAATTAAATCACTGTATTCACATGTATTCCGCACAGATATATGAATTATGAGATGCTTACCTATATTCCGATGAGAACGAGTCAAAAGGGGAATTTTCTGATTCTTGTCCTGGTTTTATTATTCGCTTTGGGATGTGGTTCATCTGCGGATTTGAAAGAGTCAGATCAAAACGCGGTTGATATACAGGATGAGAATCCAATACAAATCCTTCGTCCGGAATCGTTGTTTTCTGTGGACGATGTTGTGGGCGCAGGCTGGAAGAAATCCAAGGAGCTTTCGTCCGAAACTCTTCCGGAAGCTATTGGTGCATGGTACGGTTTTTACGACCATCGAGATGTTGAAGTAAGGCAGTATAAAACTCACGAATCTGTCCTAAGTGCCGGGATTGTGCCGGCTGATGAAGCGACTGGTCGAGGAAAGCCCGCTCCATTCGCTGTTGGTGGGATCAGTGCAACACGTACAAGCTATTCCACGTACGCTATCGTTGGAAACTTGATTCTGCTTTGTGAGATCAAAATTGAAGACTGCCAAAATCTTCTTGATGCCATCAACTGAACTAACGTTAGTGTTCTGATAGTTGACTTGGAGAGATTACAGGATGACACTGTCGTTTCGCGTCACTTAAGGCCGGTTTGGCGGATTAGCAGAGACTATGGATATCTAAATGTCTAACAATTACAAGATACTTATTCTGGGTGCTTCTTATGGTTCTCTATTAGGGGTCAAGATTGCTATGGCTGGACACACCGTGAAGCTTGTGTGCCTACCTGCGGAAATAGAGTTGATTAACTTAGAAGGCTCCATTGTTAAGTTGGGCGCAAAAGGGGTTGAAGGACTGATCGAACTAAACTCGCGTGACATGCCTGGAGAGCTGTCAGCTGGTAGCACGGTAGATGTTGATCCTAACGATTACGATTTGATCGCACTGGCGATGCAAGAACCTCAATACAGTGTGCCCGCTGTTAAGGATCTAATGATGCGAGTTGCATCTTCGGGTAAACCCTGTATGTCGATCATGAACATGCCTCCACTAACTTATTTAAAGCGTATACCGAACCTAGATACCGATAAATTGCGGGGAGCTTACACAGACCCTTCAGTATGGGATGCATTGGATCCTGCTCTGATGACTCTATGCAGTCCTGATCCTCAGGCTTTTCGTCCCCCGGATCAAAAAATTAATGTATTGCAAGTAGGCTTGCCTACGAATTTTAAAGCCGCACGATTTGACTCTGATCGGCATACTTCGATTCTGAATAAACTCGAAGCTGATATTCAGGCTATTCGATATCAACATGACGAGAAAGAAATCGAGCTCCCAGTGAAATT
>DBSW01000062.1 GCA_002306745.1 Dehalococcoidia bacterium UBA1332
CTCTCCGATGCCTTGAGGCTCAGGAACATCCTGAAATGAGTCATCGAGACCATTCGAAGTTGGAAATGGTGTCCAAAGACTATTGTTGTCAAAATCAAGCAAAGTGACTTCGGTATCTGGACTGATAGCAACTAAGTCATCCATCCACCAAGTTGTCGGAGAACCACCATCTGCTGATGCTTGCATGAAAGTCTGTAGAGAAACAATCTCAATGGGGTCCACAAAATGGTCCGGTATTTTGGTTGTTTTATACTCCCATTCATCACCAATCTGACCAAATGTCACAGGAATTTGTCGCCCTTCGGAATCAGAAATCACAACCCAAAAAAAATGGTTGTGAACATACGGATCTTGTTTGGTCCACACAGAAAGTTCTGTAGTTCCTTTAGGAAGGATCAATGGCTCTGGTTTTGACGGAAAATCCAAATACGAAAAAAGCTCATTTATTGGTCGCTGAGCAAAATCATCTCTGAACCAGGCGATATCAGGAAAATTAGCTGCATCTATAGCAAGTGCAGTGAACTCAGTACCAAGATCAGTCGTACCAATCTTGGCTTTCTTTCTGAGTGCTTTCGTAGCCTTATTTACACCTTCAACCAAACCAAGTGTTTCGATATCTGCCTGAAGTATGTCCGCGTGCACGCCCCTAGGGAGTAAACGCAGACTGGTGCCGTTATCATAAAAAATCTGCTCTCGATCACTCCTTTCTAGCGTTGAACCGAGTGTGCCAACCATCACCCCGAGTCCCACACCCAATATGATTAGTAGGACGGGCCATGCATACCAGTAAGGGCTTCGCGCTAATCTCCAAAAACCGACTGCAGATGAAGCAGATGTAAATCGCATAACGACCCAACCTAAAACTCTCATTAAAACTGGGAAGGCTCGCAAAACCAGTAATGCAACGGATAGTAGCAACATCCCCGGCGCAAAAAGTAAAGTGGGATCCGTCGTAATCTGTCCATCACGGTCAGATACTGTCACGCCTCTACTCGATACCTCCCAAAGAAAAAATCCTCCAAGGGCAATTATCAACACATCGACATAAAATCTTTGAAAAATCGGAGGGCGCTCGGGACGGGCTCGCTGCCGATCAATATTTGAAATTCCGGTACGGGCAACTAACAGGGTTGGTACAAACACGATCGCAAAAGAAATAATCGCAACTATTGCCGTCCATATCCAAGCAGAAAGCGAAATTTCTACAGGAAGATTTTGCCCTTCAGTAAGAGATTCAAATACCGATAATCTCCCGGCAAATCCAACAATAAAATATGCCAGAAAAGGCGATATCACAGCAGGCAAGCCTATTACGAAAACTGATTCAATGATCTGCACTTTCATTGCCTGAAATGTTGAAAAACCACGGGAGCGAAGCAGAATGATTTCCAACTCGCGCTTCCGTGCAAGCATTCCTGCAACCATAAACAAATAATAGCCAACTAAGGCAACAGCAAGAGCAGCTAGCAATAAAGCCGGCAGGCGCAAAAACAACATTTTCTGATCCATTGCACGTATGGCAGAACGGGCTCCAAGCAGCGCGCGAGAACGCGGTAGTTCCTTAGCGGCTGCAGCCTCAAATCTATCCATTAATTCAACTAACTCACCTGACTTCGCTTTCGCTAACTCCTCTGAATCAGTAAACAATATTCGGGTATAGGAAGTTGGCAACCCAGCATTTGATGGCCCGACACCGCTTGCGATAATGCCTTCATCTGTGAAAAGAACAATAGGAAGATCAGCGCCACCGAACAATTGAGGTGGTTTTGGTTCAAGAATTGAAGATGAATCTCCAAGCCAGAAATCATCATTAGGATTGTCGATATCAAAAATACCGACAACCTTGCCCTTAACAACCCCTGAAGTACGTAGCACAGATGATGCAGCAATTATGTCGCCAACATTAATGTCATCAAACCTATCGCCATGTCTGATATTTTTAGAACGTTTCAAAAAAACTGATACCTCAATAATGAGATTTCCGTCTGAGTCCTCTATGATCTGCTGGCTAGGAGCTCGACCTTCCACATATGTGACCACATCAAAAAGCCCTTCAATTTCGTGAAAATATGCTTCTGATGCCAATGGACCGCGCTGAGTAATTGTGACTGTTTCGGGGTCGTCATCTTCAACACCCCAATAATGAGCAAGTGACTTAATCCTGGTGGATCGTCCAATGATCATAGATTCGAGCCTAGAATCAATTGACTTATCGATCACTGAATCTGCAAACGCGATTTCATTAGCTTCAAGTGGGATCCAGTCAGAAATCAAGCCAATGTTCTTATTGTGCCTACCAAGCTTTTCAGTAACTTCCGCCATTCCGATTTTCTCGAGAGATCTTAGATAAATCGGACCACCTGCCATAACCGTCGAAGCTAGAAACACAGCAAGTAGTATGCCAAGAGCTAGAAACCTGTCTCCAAATGCACGACGTTTTACATATTGACTAAAATTCAAGTCATTGGATCCAAGCAGAGCAGCGAGTGATACAACTCAAGCCATCAGTATGATGCGGAAAATTCAATAACAGCATTGTATCGAATAGCGATTTCATAACGATTTGTGACTGTTGCAATTGTCGTCAAAAAAATTGCAAAAAAAACCCCCGCTATTTATGCGGAGTTTTTATAGATGGTGGGCCTGGGATGACTCGAACATCCGACCTCTACTTTATCAGAGTAGCACTCTAACCAGCTGAGCTACAGGCCCTTATCTATCAAAATCCCAGAGTGGGGTAACTAACAACAATCAACCCAGATTTTACTACTGATCTACAGTAATTGTGTAATAATTTAACACCAATCTCTGTACTTACCGACCAGCAGCGAAAAACGTTGTTTGGACCTTAATTGTATCCATTAAAAAGTCGGTTAGCAGTCACGGCGACCAACATCCTCAAGTTCTACGACCACTTCAACAGGAGTATTACGTGCAACGATCAGAATAAGATTTTGATTATCAGATGAATTAACTGGTTGATGATTCGTATTAGGTGGTACAAAAATGAAATCTCCAGCAGAAATCACTTCTGACGTTTCCAATTGTTGACCGGTCAGAAATAACCCATCACCACTCAAGACATAAATCGCTGATTCACAGTTAACGTGATAATGAGCAGTTGAGCACCGGCCTGGCGGTACCGTGGCAATCGCCATGTGTATACCAGTTGAGCCCGTCAGCCCCTCGGATACACCAGCAAGTCTGAGCATTGCACCTGAGCTACTCTCGACTTCGAGATTACCTGACTTTGTGATGACTATTCCATCGTTAAAATCTTGGCGGCCCATTTTATTAATCCTTGTTTGTGAATAAAAATTACTAGTTTAAAACTATTTGAATTCAGCCAACAAAATAAAACCAAAGTTATATATAAAAATCGTTAAACAGAAAAGACCCCAGCGGATAGGGGTCTTTTCTGTTTAACTCGGTCAGATTAAAAACTGAACAGTGAACAGAAAGAATGTCTAAAGTTTCGAAGTTTTGTGACTCGGAAAAGAGTCAATATTGTCAACAAGTTTAATCAGCCGAATGTTCAACCTTACGAGCCCCTTCCACTTCACCAGGACCTAGACGATAAATCATCTAGACGCCAGCTTCGGGAATCTCGCTCAAGAAAGATTTCTCATTCAACCACCTGTTGGTCGACCTAGGTAGCCTCATTACAAAAATATCTATGGTGGCCAATTCTCAAAAATTCACCCACCGCGGGGTTTTTCTGAGAACGGTAATTCCATCACAGTTCGTAAGAGGT
>DBSW01000146.1:0-10164 GCA_002306745.1 Dehalococcoidia bacterium UBA1332
CTCCGTGCAATCGCTGGAGGTGAGCCCACGACGGTCTTCACACCGCCTGACATGCCTCAGCTTAGAGTTTGGCAGGTTTCTGATCCAGGGACTATAAAGGTTTTTCAGGATACTTTGAAAGACTCAGAGATATTCATCGCTGATGGTCATCACCGTTACGAAGCTGCACTACGTTACCGAGGGAGCGTCAGAGCTGAACGAGAAGTCGATCATCTTGAATCGATTAATTATCGAATGATGCTGATGGTTTCATTTGATGAACCCGGCTTGATAACGAGGGGATACCATCGGCTTTTGGAGTCCGCTACTAATGAGGAATTCGTTTCTATACTAAACTCAATTGATATGACATGTGATCTTGAGGAGTGGCTCCCTGAACAAAGTATTGGAAAGTCTACCCAGAATCAACTTGAAGAATTTTCTTTGTCACTGGGACACCGTACTAATGAAGAGGTTGTTTTTGGATTGATGTGGAAAGAACCTGGTAAGTTTCACGTTGCTAGAATGAAAAACCCGCCGCCCGCTGACAACGCGCTCGAGAAATCTGAGTATTCATACCTTCACACTCACATAATTGGTGACGTGATTCCAGATGAGAGGGAAGAGGCTATTGTTAGCCCTCACCATGATTCCGGGTTGATAGCGAGGCAGATAGAGACCGGGGAGGCTAGGATGGCGTTTATAATGCGTCCAGTGCCTTTAGATGAATTTGTATCGATTGTGACTCGTGGCTGGAGACTGCCAGCTAAAGCTACTAATTTCTATCCAAAACCTTTAGCAGGAGCGGTGATTCAGAAATTCGGCCCCACTCTATAGTTTTAGTGTCATCCGGTTCAATAATAATAGGTCTCAAATAGAGATTTCTTTAGAAAATATTAGGTTATTTACACTGGTATATCGTTGATTATGACGTCATCGTCTTGAGGGTATCTTCGGCAGCTGCTAATGCTTCGTCTATATGTGACTTTTCTACCCACCCCATGTGACCGATGCGGAAAATCTTACCTGTGAGTGACTTCTGACCGCCGCCAAGAATTACGTTATGGTTTTTGATTACTCTTGAGAGAAATTCTTTACCATCTACTTCTTCAGGCAGTTTGATCGCAGTAACTGTGTTAGACGCGAAGCGAGGATCCGGAAGCAGTTCAAGTCCAAGAGCTTTTGCTCCGTCTCGTGTATGTTGCGCGATCTGATGGTGGCGTGCGAACACGTTTTCTATTCCTTCATCAACCATAGATTTGAGCGCAATTTCGAGAGTGAACATAACAGACAGGCAAGGAGTAAAAGGGGGTTGCCCGATCTGGAGATAGTCCTCGTATTGTTGAACATCAAGATAGTATTTCGGCGAGGTAGATTTTTGATGAGCTTCCCATGCCTTTTTTGAAAAAGTTATCATGGCGATTCCGGGAGGCGAGATCCAACTTTTTTGAGAAGCCGTAGCTACTACATCTATGCCCCAGGCGTCAACAGCGATGGGCACACCGCCAGCACTGGAAACTGCATCTACTAAAATTAACGCTTCCGACTCTTCATGGACAACATTGCAGATTTCTTCAAGAGGATTGGATACCCCGGTTGAGCTCTCATTATGTGTGAAAATTACAGCTTTAACATTACTGATTTCACGTAGAGTTTCGCGAATTTGATCTAAATCAGCCGCTTGTCCGAGATCAAAATTAAGGGTTGTTACGTCTCCACCGTAAGCTTCGGCGATTTCCGCGAACCGTTCTCCGAAAACTCCGATAATTATCGATAGAATCTTGTCCCCGGGAGAGATGGTGTTAACAATGGCTGCTTCCATTGCACCCGTACCAGATGATGTGATGAAATATACGTCATTGTTGGTCATGAAAACTGTTTTCAGATTGGCTGACATTTTTTCAAGCATGTCGGCGTATTCAGGTCCGCGATGATTAATCATCTGTGAGCCCGCTAATTTTAGGATGTCATCGGGTAGTGGTACTGGACCGGGAAGTCGAAGATTTGGCTGATTTTGACTTGTCACCTAACTGCTCGTTTCATGAGATGTTTTGGATATTCGACCGACTGTGATTGGATGTACGTTGAAATTAGTTACGCACAGTCTAAGAATTCTAACTCTGAGTCAGCGAAACAGGTTGATGATTCTAAGGATTTCATAACGCACTTTATCCCCACACAGTTTATTTCACTCATAAAGAGTGTTTTTCGATAACCAATAGGATAGTGATCATTGCTATTTTGCTATTTTTACTAGGTAGTAGCTTTTTCTTCCTCTCCGAATTACTAGAATACGGCCTTCAATCAGATCATTTATGCTCACAGAATGGGCAGCTTCCGTGATTTTCCTGCCATTCAGGTACATGCCTCCCTGTTCCACTGTGCGTCTAACGTCACCAACTGATTTTCCTGCCCCTGCCAATACAGTTAGTTCGCTGAACTTAATTCCTTTACCTGAGATTTGCTCGCGCCCGATTTCAATTACTGCCGAGCCATCCAGAACATCTTCCATCTGGTCTGCCGTAAGATCGGATATATCGCCTCCGAAAAAAGCATCTGTGACTTTTTTTGCTTGATGAAGTCCATTTTGACCGTGAACGGTCAAGGTAACCTCTTCGGCTAGAGCTTTTTGCGCAGCGCGATTTTGGGGTGCTTCCCGAAGAGATTCCGATAGATCACCAATTTGAATTTGATTAAGTAAAGTGAACAGTTTTACATATGGGATTGCGTCTGAATCAGACACGTTTAGAAAGAATTGATATAGCTTGTATGGAGAGGTTTGAGTGGGATCGAGAGTGGGGGCCCCGCCGATAGATTTTCCAAATTTATCTCCATTTGAGTTTACTACCAAGGGATAGGCGATTCCATGGGCACGCGGTCTTCCATTAGAGTCTGCCCCATGGATGCGCCGGATTAAATCCACGCCTCCAAGGATATTCCCCCACTGGTCACTTCCGCCTGCTTGAAAACCAACACTACTTTTTTCGTATAGGGTTAGGAAGTCATATGCTTGGAGAAGCTGGTAACTGAATTCAGTGAAAGAGATTCCATTGTCACGCTTGAATCGGTCTTTGACTGAATCACGACTCATCATGGTGTTGACTGTGAAGTGCTTTCCTACATCTCTTAGAAATGGAAGTAACTCAGTTGAGCGCAACCATTCAGCGTTATTGACCACTTTCGCGGGGTTTGATTTAACTTTGAAATCAAGGAAAGGCTCAAGTTGAGATTTTATGGCCTCAACGTTGTAGTCTATATCGGCAATGGACATTAGTGTTCGTTCATCGGCTCGTCCTGCTGGATCTCCGATCATGCCGGTACCGCCCCCAACAAGTGCGATAGGCTTGTGTCCGTATTTTTGGAGCCGAACTAGTCCCATGATTGCGACTAGGTTCCCGATGTGTAGACTGCTTGCCGTTGGGTCAAAGCCGTTGTAGCAGGCCACTTTTTCAGTTGCAAGGGCATGTGCTGCTCCAGGGGTTGCATCGTACAATGCTCCCCGCCATTCGAGATCTTCGGCTACATTATTAAATTCAGTGTTTCTAGTCATCGAATTCTTATCGTATTTTTCGTACTTTTTTTTATCTGCAACTTTTTGTGCCGGATGCGATGTTAAACATCAGATAATAATTTCCGGGTCTGCTCGACATCTTTGTCCATTTGCTCGACAAGCTGTGTTATCGACTCGAATTTAACTTCTGATCTTAGGCGTTTCACAAATTGTAAGCGGATTCGCTTGTTATAAAGGTCTCCATTGAAGTTCAACAGGTGTGATTCTATAGTCCGGCATCCACCCGTTTCGAATGTGGGCCTTATTCCGATGCTGGTGGCTGCCTGATAAACCTCGTCATCTACTTCTGCGAGAGTTGCATATATACCATTTTCTGGGATTGCTACCGGGAATTTCGGTTCTATATTTGCTGTGGGGAATCCAATTTCACGACCCCGTTTTTTTCCACTAGTGACTTCCCCTGTTATTTCGTAGTAGCGTCCCAGCATTTTTGCAGCTAGTTCGCAGTTGCCATTAACGACGGCAATGCGGATAATTGAACTAGATACCGGCTCCCCGTCTATCACTACTGGTGGCACTTCAATAAAATCTATCTCTGAATGAATCGTTTGAGTAGAAAGCTGTTGAAACCCGGCTCGATCAGCACCGATCGTTGCCCCCGGACCTAAAACTAGTGAAACTAAATGGATTCGTTCACGAAGTGCACTTACAAATTCAATCGAAGAAAGTTTTTGTATAGTTTGATTGAATTCGAGTTGAACAATATGATCTATTCCCATAGTTGCTAGTGTGGACAGCCGAGATTCAAAGTCGCTCAAATAATTTACTTGCTCACTTGCTTTTATTATTGTCCGCGGTTGTTCCTTGAATACAAATGCGACCGATCTTGCATCGCGTCTTATTGCCTCATCACTAACTTTTCTGAGCAGATATTGATGTCCGAGATGAACCCCATCATATGTGCCGATGGTTGCAATAGTCGGTTCTTCAATGAAGTTAATAGTTTTGAGCAGTTGGTAATGGGACATAACTGCTGGTTGCTAGGTCGTTTTGGTTTGTTTGTATTGCTGCTCAATAGTCATCAGCATCAGAGGGTCTGGTGAGCTTCACGCAATAGTTGCTCAGTGGTCTCCCAGTTGATGCATGCATCGGTAATTGAGACACCGTAAGCCAGATCTTTTGGATCGCCTAAAGATTGGCTACCCTCGTTGATATGACTTTCAAGCATCACTCCAATAACGCCTTTGTTACCCTCTTTTCGCTGTCTTAGCGCTTCTCGGAAAACAATCGGTTGACGTTTGTGATCTTTGTTGCTGTTAGCGTGCGAGCAGTCGATAACCACATTTGGTGCAAGCCCAGCAGCTTCAAGCAGGCTGCCGGCCATAGCCACTGATTCTTCATTATAGTTTGGACCAGAAGCGCCACCTCTCAAGATCAGGTGCTGTGCTTTGTTTCCGGCGGTATTAACAATTGACGCTCGTCCTTCCATATCAATTCCGAGGAAAGCATGTGGAGATCGAGCCGCAGTCATGGCGTCAACTGCGATCTGTAGTGTACCTCCAGTTCCGTTCTTGTATCCAATCGGCATTGAAAGTCCGCTCGCCATCTGTCGATGAGTTTGGCTCTCTGTCGTCCGGGCACCTATTGCTCCCCATGAAACCAAGTCAGCCAAATACTGCGGTGTGAAAGGATCCAGAAATTCTGTCCCGGCCGGGAGTCCAAGTTTCAATACTTCAATGAGGAATCCACGAGCTCTTGAAAGCCCGGTCTGCATATCGAATGTACCATCGAGATTGGGGTCGTTGATCAAACCCTTCCAACCAACTGTTGTGCGAGGCTTTTCAAAGTAAACTCGCATAATTACTAGTATTTTGTCCTTAACTTCGTCAGCTAGTACGACCAGCCGTCTGGCATATTCAAGTCCGGCTACTTCATCGTGTATCGAACAAGGACCGATTAGCATGACCATACGATCATCTTTGCCTTGTTCTATTTTTTCTATTTGACTGCGCGCTTCAGTGACTGTTTTGGCGATTTCTGGTGTGATTGGCTGAGCTTCGATGTATGATCGAGGAGAGTTAAGGGGTTGTAGATCAATGACTCTGACATTTGATGTAGACATGGCTGGTATAGATTTTCCAAGTAGCTTATCAATTAAATTTCGGTAAGTGCATGATTCATTTTTTCGATCTCTCGTATTTGCTAGTTGTGGTTAGGATCGCTAAACAAATCCTTGAGGCTGCAGATTGCTTGCCAGATTTATTTACGATAGTTGAATCCGTAGGCTAGCAACCTGCTGGTATAGGTAAAATACTCGGCACTGTATGAGGTGTGATGAGCGTAGGTCAAGATAGCCCGTTGGAAGCCATCTGAACATGCGAATATAGGTTTATGTTGAATGCACTCATTCATGTCTTTAAGGATTTGCTGTAGAAATATCAGGACGAAGTTTAGCAGCATCATTGAGATATGAATGTACTATTTCGCTTTGAGATTTATCGGTGTTCCACAAAATCAGAATACGTATACATTGTTTGATTGCACCTGGTCTGGCCATTTCGTGTCCACACATAAGCGGCACATCATTCCATCCTATACGTTCACGAGCAGCCACGGCAGGAAATTCTGCTACTAGATCTGGACTTGTTGTGAACTGAACTGCGGCGACTTCATCTTGAGCTATACCGTTAGACTCAATCAATGTTTTGAGTAGCTGTTCGGTTGCCGAGAGAACGTGTTTTGTACTTGTTCCATCGGTGGTCGTTGCGCCTTTTACGCCTCTAACCTTAGTGCCCAATCTATTTGTCCTGAATTGTTATAGTTTATTAGTCCGGAAAAAACCGGAATATTTATCGACTTAGTTTGCCACGACTTTTCGTGTCGTGCCGGGTATTAGAGACTTGATATAGCCACCTACTCGTTCTGCTGCCTCGTCTGAGTTGCCATCAGCGAGAGTGTTGATCATTTGGCTACCAACTACCGCTCCGTCAGCAAATCTTGCCACTTCGGATACATGATCAGTACTCGATATCCCGAAGCCGACAGCGATTGGCAAGTTTGTGAATTGGCGGACTTTGTTAACCAAGCCTTCGACGCGTGTCGACATACTGCTACGGGCCCCTGTTACGCCTAGTAAAGAGATACAGTAGATGAACCCTTTAGCTTTTTTACAGGCACGCTCGATCGAATTATCAGTAGAAGTTATTGCAACTAATGGTATTAGCGCAATTCCGCTTTCGTCGCACGCATCTTGCAGTGGACCTGCTTCCGCAACAGGAAGATCTGCGGCGATTATGCCGTCTATACCGGCTTCAACTCCCGCTTGGCAGTACTCTCGCAGTCCGATATTAAAAATAGTGTTGTAGTACCCCATGAATATTATTGGAACATTTATCCCTTCAGATCTAATTTTTTTGACCACCCTGAAACAGTGCTCAGGCGTGACTCCGTTCATCAGGGCCTTGTGACCTGAGGCTTGGATAGTCGGACCGTCACCGAGTGGATCGCTGAAAGCTACTCCAAGTTCAACTGCGTCCGCACCGTTATCTACAAGTGAGCGGACGATTTCGGTTGTCTGGTCTATTTCGGGAAATCCGACTGTGATATATGGGATTAGAGCGATTCGGCCTTCACTTTTCGCTTTGTCAAATGCCGACCTAATTTTATCGTTCTTCATATATTTAAAATTTCCTTTTGAAAATAACTAGATAATACTGCGTAATGTTCAAGCCACGTCAGCGTACTTTGCTAGCAACACAGCGAAGGTATTATGTAGCCCATGGGCGAATACTGCTGGCCAGATAGAACCGGTTTTAAGGTACACCCATCCAAGAGCCAATCCTAATACAAAAGTTGGTACTATAGCTCCGGGTTCGATGTGAAAAAAGCCGAAGATCAACGACGAAATTACAAGTGCACCTACAATGCCAAACCGATTAATTAATCCTGGCAAGACATATCCTCGAAAGAAAATCTCTTCTGCTATCGGACCTATTATTCCGACTAGAATTACGGTGGTGACTATGTTGCCTGCGGCTTCATCTAGAACTTGTTGAGCAGTGTCTGGTGGTATAAGAAAGCCCACATCTAGCGATACCACAATTTGGATCCACAATATGAGCATGCTCAATGCGAGGATCCAGATCAAAGCGGCGTAAGCATAGGGTCTAGCGCCATGAGTTCTTATCAACCCAAGTGTGTTAATCGGTTCTCGAAATTTTATGACAGATAACGTGAATCCAGTTGCAGCGAACATTAGAGATATTGCAGTTGCGACGATTATCCCTATCGGAAGCCCGATAAATTGAAGTGAACCGTCGCTGGATTCAGTACTAAACATATAACTAATTGCAACTATCCCAAGACCTGTTACAAATGCAATAAAGACGGGCCAAGCAGGTGATCTGAAAACCTTGAATAGGATTAGTGCAATTCCTGCTGAAAGTATTCCAATTATGTAGCCTGAATGCGATGAGATTGAAGTTCCTAAACCATAATCAGATCCCATCGCACCATCGATTGCAGCTATAGATATAGATATCAATATCGTTACTATGCTGGCGAATATCACATCCGTTGACCCCCATTTCACTTTGGGAATGGTTAGGTCATTACAGTGATCAGTGGGTGTAGTTGATTTTTTTGGACTAGTCACGGATTTGATTTGTGCGAGGAACTTTGTATCCAGGTGACATTTCCATAGAGGCTATCGTCTAAAGGATGAGACGCGAAGTGTGCATATTCATTCTTTGATTTGCCAACAGTTGTGAAACCGCCATGTCCTGGAAGAACAACGGTCTTTTCTGGTAAAGGAAATATATGTGATTCAAGTGATTTTATGATCTGCCTAAGTGCAATATTTGAAGAGGATTTTCCTGGTCCACCTGGGAACAGCGTGTCGCCGGTGAAAATATGAGACGGTTCAGATTCCGCTAATGATTTTTCTGATTCCAGTAGATAACAGGTCGATCCCGGTGTGTGTCCCGGTGTAAACAAGGGAGTCAGGGTAATATCACCGATCATAATCGAGTTGCCGGTTTCTACGTTTATAGTTACTGATAGATCATTTGATAGATATGTTCGATCTGGTTCGCCAATACCGGCTTGAACTGGAAAATGGTCGTTCACAATTTCGTAACCTTCGACATGATCCCGGTGTCCATGAGTAAAAAGAATTGCCTCGACTCTATATCGAGATGCTGCTTTGATCAACTTGTCTGGATTTTTTGGAGTATCGATTATGACTGAACGTCTTGTGCGTTTGCAGGCGATTAGAAAAGCGTTGTTGCTGAATCCAGAGATATATCTTTCGATTGCCCAGTATCTGCCTTGGAAGACTTGCTTCATATAATTTGGATTATTATAGAAATACATAAATGGCGTTTCTAGCGCCGTTTTATGACTACTAATGGAATTGCCTGAAGTGTTTAAGTCGCTTGGGGTTCAGGGTCAGTGATTTCTTCCGGCTCATTATTACGATGACCAGAAGAAGAAGGTGGCTCGTCTGGTAGCGTGGGGTCGTCTATTGTCATTGGACTCGCAAGGAGTGGGTCACGTCCTTCTATAATCGCCACAAATTGTTCTGAGTCTATGGTCTCATGCTGTAGTAGGAATTCAGCAACACCTTCAAGTTCTTTATCATTATCGGTCAGTAGCTTGTTTGCTTTATCTTCAGCTTCTTGTAACAACCGATTAATCTCATCATCGATTAAACTTTCAGTGTTAAAAGAGTAGTCTCGTTCTTCAGACATTTCTCTTCCCAGAAATACGGCTCCCCCTTGCCGTTTTCCGAACGAACGGTTGGGAAGTTTATCGCTCATCCCAAGTCGCATTACCATTTCTCTAGCTATATTTGTCGCCTGCTCAAAGTCGTTCGAAGCCCCACTAGTGACATCACCCACTTTCAGAACTTCCGCTGCTCGTCCTCCCATTGCTGCAGCGATCTGTGCTTCGAGTTGTTCTTGCGAGTGATAAGATCTGTCTTCTTGTTGCCATCTAGTGAAACCACCTGCTTGCCCGCGCGCTATAATCGAAATCTTTCCGATCGGTGACCCCCCTGGCATTAGATGTGCAACGAGAGCATGACCGGCTTCATGATACGCTGTTATTCGGCGATCTTTTTTACTGATCACTTTACTTTTTCGTGCTGGACCCATAGACACGCGGTCTATAGCTTCAGTTAGGTTGTCGTGGTTGATTAATTTTTGATTCCCGCGGGCTGCCAGTAGCGCTGCTTCATTGATTAGGTTCGCAAGGTCTGCGCCAGAGAATCCGGGAGTTTGTTTCGCAATATTGGCTAGATCGACCTCCTTTTCAATTGGCTTGCCCTTAGCGTGCACATCTAGGATAGCTGTACGACCTCTAATGTCAGGGCTGTCAAGTATCACGCGTCGATCAAATCGACCTGGCCTAAGAAGAGCGGGGTCTAGTATGTCTGGTCGGTTAGTGGCTGCAATTACGATCACATTGGTACTGGAATCGAACCCGTCCATTTCAACCAGCATTTGGTTGAGAGTTTGTTCACGCTCGTCATGCCCACCACCTAGTCCAGCACCACGGTGTCTACCTACAGCATCGATTTCGTCAACGAATATGATGCATGGAGAATGGCGTCGAGCTTGTTCGAAAAGGTCTCTTACGCGTGAAGCACCCACGCCAACAAACATTTCTACAAA
>DBSW01000146.1:10465-10666 GCA_002306745.1 Dehalococcoidia bacterium UBA1332
ACCCACGCCAACAAACATTTCTACGAACTCAGAGCCTGAGATCGAGAAGAAAGGTACACCCGCTTCACCTGCGACTGCTCGAGCGAGCAGTGTTTTACCGGTACCTGGAGGACCTACCAGTAGCACTCCAGCCGGAATTTTCGCTCCGAGAGCTTGAAATCTCTCTGGGTATTTAAGAAACTCAACAACTTCTTCTAGTTC
>DBSW01000116.1 GCA_002306745.1 Dehalococcoidia bacterium UBA1332
ACAAGTTGAAGTTGGTCGGCATCACCCGTCAGAATAAGCGTTTTATAACCTCGTTCAGACGCCTGTTGTGAAAGGGTTCCGATTAGATCGTCAGCCTCAAAACCGTCGTATTCGTATACGGGTACTCCCATAGGTTTGAGAATTTCTTTAACTATAGGAATCTGCTCGTGTAGGGCAGGATCGACTTCTTGCCGTTGCGCCTTATATTCAGGGAACATTTCTTTTCGGAATGTAGGAGATTTCGTATCGAAAGTAACTGCAATATGGGTTGGTTTCTGTTCCCGCAGAGTCTTTAGGAACATGGTCATGAACCCGCTAGCACCAGTCGTATTTTGGCCGGTTGAAGTGATCAAGTGATCTCGAACTGCGAACCACGCTCGGAATACGATTGCATGCCCGTCTATTAGCAGGAACAATTGTTCATCTGTTTTGGCTGGTGGGTTGATCATAAATATCTGAGCTTCGGTAATTGGAGAGAGTAGATAATTAGTCGGATTGATGGCACATGGTGATTTGCGGATTATAGCTTCTTATGGCTATGGCAATTACTACTGATTAATCTAATAGCGTTGAAAGAATAGTATCTGTTGGTTGACATGAATATTTTAAATACTCAGCCTTTAAACTGAGCATGTGAGCGTCATACTTCTACTGGTGATAATTTTACAATCGAAGATTTTTGACTTATTAAAGATGACCAAAAATAATTCCTTTTTATATTTAAATATTGCTGGCGATACTTCAGATTGTTGTGGAGATTCGTGTTGTGCCGATGAACTTAATGTTGAAATTACACACGATCAGTTGGATTCTATGACCGCTTCTATTCAGCATTATTATGGCATCTTTGCCACAAGCGCTTTGGACCGCGTAGTTGACTCCAAACATATTCCATCCACAGATAAGTTTTACACCCAAGATCAACGAGAAGTCTTACCCGCTGAAGTAGCAGGCGCGTCTGCTGGCTGTGGGAACCCCCTTGGAGTTGCTAATGCCGCACTCGGTGAGATAGTCATGGATCTAGGTTCGGGTGGTGGTGTCGACTGTTTTATTGCAGCAAAAGAAGTTGGGGATGAGGGCTTTGTTATAGGTATTGATATGACGCCGCACATGCTTGAATTAGCTCGGAAAAATGCAGAAAAACTTGGTACTGAGAATGTGGTGTTCAAGCTCGGTCACATTGAATCTATTCCGCAGCCTGACGACACCGTTGACCTGATTATTTCAAATTGTGTTATTGCACTTTCTCAGCGGAAGGATCGCGTGTTCTCAGAAATTTTCCGAATTTTGAAACCAGGCGGTCGGTTTGTAATTTCTGATATGGTCACATCAGATGCGATTCCTAGCAACGTTCAAAAATCCCCTAACGAGTGGGTTGCCTGTGTCGGCGGTGCAGCTGTGATGAGTGAGTACATAGAAATGATAGGCGATATCGGATTCTCTGATATCGAAATATTGAAGGAAGAGCAAAGTCGACCGTATGCCGACGACTGGCAGTCTACTCTGATAAATTTGACGTTGAGGGCATATAAGCCACATGACTAAAGCCCTGCTATGTCATACTTACCTTGTATCTGTCGCGGTTTACACCACAACTTATATTCGTACTTATTGACTGGGTGCAGACGCGGGTTGTGTGTGTTGCTAGGGTCATTAATTCCTAGAATATTTTTATTGGTTTTAGATTCATAACTTACTCTCGTTTATGTCAGCTACAGCAAGAAGTTGACTTCGATGATTAAGGTTCATATCGAGACGAAATATCTTTAATGCTCATTAATCCTTGGGTTAGAAATTATGAGAAAGACGATCACTCAGCGCTTAGGCGCGTTCGTGATTGGGCTTCACGCAAGCTGGGTAGCACTGTTGACTATGGTTTTGGTTATGGAACCTGGGTATTTATTGGTAACGACACCGTTATAAAGATCGATCCTGAGGTTGGTAGATCCGAACGATTTACTCATGAACTCGCTATTAGCCAATTGGAAATCCCTGGAATTGCTACTCCCAAGGTTCTCGAAACCGGTACGCTCGAGGGCAGGGCGTGGGTGATTATTGATCGCTTAGATGGGTCAAGCGGATATAATGTCTGGCCGGGTTTGGATCACTCCGCTAAAGCTATGCTAACTAGTCAGTTAGCAGATGCGCTTTCTTATCTACATAAATTCCAACCTGACCAAGGTCTGCTACACGCAGAAACATCTAACTGGTCACGTCATGTGCGTCTTTCGTTTAATCGTGTATTACGCGCCGTCGACAACGTTGTGCCAGGTCGCGTTTTGAGTATGTCACAGGCAGCATTTGCTGAATGGGAAGACGCACTTACAGATCGACCGAGAGTTCTGTGCCACGGGGACATTTGGCTAGGAAATATCCTCGTCAACGGTAACGGTACACTCGCCGGTATCTTGGATTTCGACAGGATGGCACTGGCGCCAGCTGATTATGAATTAGACATGCTGTTGCGGTTCTGGCGATATCCGTGGAATTTTGTTCCAGAGCAATTAGAAGCGATTTATGAGTATCCGCTCGAAATTGAATTGATGCAGCCGTTTGTTGATCTCTGTCAGGGCGATCTGACAGATAAGCAGATTTCGGCTCGATTGAGCACTTTGGAATTGATTTATCGTTTGAATTTGGTGAACAGATTTGGATGGAGCCAGCAGCATGCCATGATGTTCGATACGGTGCTCTCAGGTAATTGGGCGGATGGATTAGTATAGGCTTGGTATAGGCAAATATTTTTTGGGAAGATAGTTTTTTCCAATCCTTTCGATAATAAGCCTCTGATTGATCTGAATTTAAAAGTGCAACCCAGTGACGTTGTATCAATGTCACTGGGTTGTATGGTTGATTATTGCTCAGTCGATTATTGACTATCGAATTTTAGGATTAGGCTTTTCCTCAGACGGATCACTTGCTTTGATCATGATTTGAATTGATATAACGCTTTAAACAACTATCTAACCTAAGTGTCCGCAGCAAATCAGTCGTACTTGAGAGCCCTAATTCACAAAACGACGGTTTCGCTCATTGTTGCGTTAGATATTGCTTTCTATCACGAAATAAGTCTTAGTCAGCGACATTCGTGGTTGGTCGGGCGTCCAATAGATCGATTCCACCTCTCACCTGACCAAGTGTGTCAGCTATTCGTTCTTCAAGAGTGAACAGCACTTCTCGAGCGTAGTTGTCCGCTCCCTTGCGCCGCTGTTCTGCTGAAGTTTCGGCTTCGTTTAGAATGTTATTTACTCGTGTTTCTGCTTCGGTAATTAAATTGCTGGCGTGTTTTTCGGCGTCAGCCTCTATCGATGAAGCATTTTCTTTGGCGGCACGTGTGATCTCAGTTTCATCGATCATCTGGCGTGCCTTTTCTTGAGAAGTGTTAATTAGGGCATTTGATTGTTCTTCAGCGATTTGCCGGATAGTTGTGGCTTCTTCGTCAGCATAGGCGCGTATGCGTCGTGATTCGACCTCTGCTTGCTTTATGATTGCATCCTTTTGTCGGACTACACCTTCAGCTTCTTCTATCTGAGATGGCATTTCTGCTTTTATACGATCAATACTTTCTGAGATTTTGTCTAGATTTACGAACGTTCGCGCTGTTCCAGGAACTCGACCCTTGCCGATCATTGCTTCTAGATCTTCGAGTTGCGACATTAATGTCATTTTTGCCTCCATGCGTATCGACTTACGCTTTCATTTTGGTTGTTAGTTTATTTTTCTTGACGTTCTTCAAGCCTCTCAACCAAAGGATTGAGAACGTTTGAGGGAACTAGATCAGACACATCTGCGCCGAGTGCTGCTACTTCCTTTACTCTCGATGAACTTAGGATTTGGTATTCAAGTGCGCTGAAAAGACATACCGTTTCAACGTCCTCTGCCATCTTCCGATTCATAAGTGCCATTTCACTTTCGTACTCAAAATCGCTAGTGATTCTTAGCCCGCGTACTATCACACTGGCTCCGATATCACGGGCTACATTAACTGTCAGCCCGGAATATGACTGGACTGATACATTTGGTAAATGTGTGACCGCGTCAGCGAACATCTTGATTCTTTCGTCAAGGTTGAACATTGTCTGTTTTGTGGAGAGCGCTACTACTCCCACAACCAGGTCATCCACGGCACGCGATGCACGCTCAACGATGTCAAGGTGTCCATTAGTAATTGGGTCGAAAGTACCCGGATAGATCGCGCGCACCATTTATTTGCCCTCTTTAAAACTTGGTGTGGTAGCCGATGAATCAGACCTGTAAATGGAAATGGCTGTGTCTCCGTATAATCGTTGTTTAGATAACTTCAGCCCTGGAAGTAGGTCGGGCAGGTCAGTTTTTTTTGAATGTTCCAAAAATGCGATCGCATCCTTCGATAGTAGATCTTTAGCGTCTATGCGTTTAAATAACTTTTCGAATTCGACTAGTTCATAGGGTGGGTCAGCGAAAACCAGATCAAACTCACTTTTCAGTGAGCAGACTGCATTGAGTGCTTTTCCTTTTCTGATATTCCCTCGGGTTGTCAATCTATGTTTCTCGAGCGATTTTTTTATGTTTTTGCACTGGTGTGCGTTTTGCTCAATGAATGTGACACTTGTCGCTCCACGTTGCAGAGCTTCTATTCCTAGCGCCCCTGTTCCTGCGTAAATGTCTAGTACCCGAAGACCGTGAGTCCCTTTTGGCCCAAGCATTGAAAATATTGCTGACTTGACCTTAGCTGTCGTTGGTCGCAACGACTTGGCGTTCGAAGTTATTGATCTTCGTAACTTTGAAGATCTTTTACTTCTATTACCTGACGTAGCGCTGTCGATCCTCACTCAATACTCCCAATATTCCATATGCCTGCTTCAAATACACGACGGAACGCACGCGATTATTTATGCTCTTGAGATTTTTAACCATCGTCAGTTGTTACCGGTTTTGACGGATTTACACGGAAGCGGTCTTTTGGGTTGGGAATCCAGCACTAATTCGTTTGTCATTGAATTCGCTGATTGTTCTTGGTCTGGCTTAGAATGAATACATGTGATGGATTTGGCCAGATTGTGACCGCGAATTTCGATCACTACGGTTTCGATAATGGAATAAAAACTCTTTAATTGAACAATACAAAATTAGGAAATTTATGCGTTAGATATGACCAATCAAGAGCACAAGGAACAATCACACCAAAAGGGCGAACTTGAACAAGTTGTTGGCGAACGTAAACTGATTGATGACAGGTTGTCTAAAACATATCAGATTCGTTCTAAAGGAATTGATCCTTATCCGCCAAGGTTTGATCGTACTCATACATCTGTGGAGGCTGTGACTTTATTTGAAAATGCTGAATCAGCTATATCAGATATTGATTCAGAAGAATTAGCGTCCGCGCGAACTGAAATAGTTCGTGTCGCTGGTCGTATCATGGCTCGGCGTGGGATGGGTAAGGCGACTTTTATAGATTTAAAAGATGGTCATGGATTTATCCAAGCATTTGCTCGTCAAAATACTATGGGTGACGAAGCATACGACATTGTTAATATGCTGGATATCGGCGACATCGTTGGTGTTGAGGGCTCAGTTATTCGAACCCGGCGTGGTGAGATTAGTGTTGAGGCACAACATGTAACTGTTCTTGCCAAGGCGATTAGACCATTGCCTGATAAGTGGCATGGTCTGCAGGATCAGGAATTACGCTATAGGCAGCGTTATCTTGATCTGATTTCTAATGATAAGGCTTTTCAGAATGCTTTACTGCGATCCAAGATTGTGCGGTCTATGCGTGCATTCATGCATGGATTAGGATTTATCGAAGTAGAAACACCGATTCTTGTTCCGGTTGCTGCTGGAGCACAAGCAACTCCATTTGAAACTCACCATAACCAGTTGGACCGCGATTTATATCTCAGGATTGCAACAGAACTTTATTTAAAAAAATTAATCGTGGGTGGGATCGAAAGGGTATTTGAGATCGGTAGGCTTTTTAGAAATGAAGGTCTTGATCATGAGCACAACCCTGAGTTTACGACGATAGAAAGCTATCAAGCTTATGCTGATTACACTGATGTGATGAATATGGTCGAGCAATTGGTTTCGACGATTGCATTAGAAACAACTGGCTCGATGGTTTTGCAAGAAGTCGAAGGAATCAGACCTGAGATAGATTTAACCCCTCCATGGCCAAGGCTCGATCTTCGTGAGGAGATAAATAAGCGTACCGGTATTGATTTTGTTGAAACTAGGGATGTCGAATCACTCTCAAAGGCTATGCGCGAGCGTGGTATTCATGTAGAAGAAGGTTCTGCTTGGGGACGTCTTTTAGACAAGGTTATTTCTGCAGAAGTGGAACCTAATTTAATTCAGCCGCACTTCCTAGTTGACTATCCCGTTGAGATGTCACCACTTGCAAAGCGGAAACCTGAATCTGAAGGAATAGTCGAACGCTTTGAAGGATTTGTAATGGGTACTGAGTTGTGTAATGCATTCACTGAACTAAACGATCCAGTTGATCAACGGGAACGTTTTGAACAACAGGAAAAAATGAGAATTGACTTTGGCGATGATGAAGCTGACCGACTTGATGAAGATTTTTTGATTTCGATCGAGCATGGGATGCCACCAACCGGTGGTCTAGGCCTTGGCATTGATCGGTTGACGATGCTTATTGCGGGCGAAGAGTCGATTCGCGAGATAGTCTTATTTCCAGCAATGAGAAATACTTGATCAAATAGATCTTCCCGGTCCATCTTAATAAATAAATTTCTGAGAATTAAATGCTTTCACTGGAACAGATAGTAAGAGATCCCGAAAACTTTCGAACTGCTTTGGTTCGACGAGGTGAAGATCCGCCAATCGATAAGATTGTTGCTCTGGATTCCCGGCGAAAAGAGTTGATTCACCTAGCGGACATTGACAGGGCTAATCGTAACAGGGTCAGCAAGGCAATTGGTGATGAGAGACGCAAGCCGACCACAGAAGAAATAACAGAGATGCGTGCAGCTGGAGAACGTATTAAACAACTGGAATTAGAACTTTCTGCTGTTTTCGATGAGTTACAGGCTACACTTCTTCCTATCCCTAACACCCCGCTTGCAGACGTTCCAGATGGACTTAACGAAGAATCTAATCTGATAGAGCGAACCTCTACCGGTAAAACTGATCGACATGGTAATGCACATTGGGACGTCGCCACAAAGCTTGGGATACTTGATCTTGAAGCAGGAGCGAGCATTTCAGGTGCACGTTTTTATGTGTTGAAAGGCAAAGGCGCTCGCCTACAGCGTGCCCTCGCAGCTTGGATGCTTGATGTTCAAACAGAAGAGAATGGGTATCTCGAGATTGACCCACCGCTTTTGATTAAACAACAGACGATGGTGGGATCCGGTAATTTACCTAAATTCAGAGACAATCTATATAGGGATGAAGAAACTGATTTGTGGCTGGTGCCAACGGCAGAGGTTGCACTAAACGGATTACATCAAGGACAAATTATTGATCCTGGTGCGTTACCACTGAAATACGTGGCACAGACTCCTAGTTTCCGCAAAGAGCATACCTCTGCTGGACGCGATGTTCGCGGTATTAAGCGAGTACATCAGTTCGAAAAAGTAGAAATGTTCCGTTATGTAGAGCCCGAACACTCTGAATCGGCACTTGAAGAAATGCTAACTGAGGCTGAGGGATTGTGTGAGAGGCTAGGATTGACTTATCGAGTTGTGAAGCTTTGTGCCGGAGATATAGGTTTTCAATCAGCTAAGACCTATGACATCGAAGTATGGTCACCTGGTTCCGAAGAATGGCTTGAGGTTAGTTCTATTTCAACTTGCACCGACTTTCAGAGCCGTCGTAATAGGACCCGTTATCGACCTGCAGACAGGGCGTCTACGCGTTTACCACATACACTAAACGGTTCAGGATTGGCATTGCCGCGCGTCTGGATTGCTGTGGTGGAGAGTGGTTTACAAGAAGACGGCTCTGTTGTTATCCCTGAGGTTTTGACTCCGTACACTGGTTGGAGTCGCATAGAATCGGTTTAAACAATTAATTTACCGTGATTTTGTATTCTGTCGGCAGTGTTGACAGTCTGTTAACTGAGCTGATGATTACGACTACCGTATCGTTATGTTCAACCTGTTCAATTTTGAATTCTCCTCTTCCTGCGGCGTCGACAGGCATACGAAATATTTCTGGCTCTCCGTCGTCCTTTTGGTGGATCAGCTGTACAAGATATTGAGTAGGTACAGTTTCATTTACCAATACGAAACCCTCAGCGACCCATTCATCATCACTTGAAGTATCGTCATGCCAGCCAATTTCTTTGATTTCAAAATCATCAAAACAGGCCCCTTTAGAAAAAACTGCGTCGTCAGTTATGTACTCTAACCGGAGCAGTATCTCGCTACCTGTGTAGTTGCTGAGGTCTAAAGAATCCTGAATCCAGCCATGACTTGTACCGGTGAGTCCTGGTCCATAGGCATTTCCATTTGGGTTGGAGTTTGTTGAATGGTCGGTTTCAACAATGTTCCAAGTAGCACCGTTGTCCGCAGATATCATGACATAGGCGTAATCCCACAACTCTTCTATATCGTAGTCGATCCAGTACTTCAGTGTTGCGGAATCGACAGATCGCAAATCAATGGAACGTGTGAGAGTTGAATCGATAGAGTCTCCTTGATTTGTCCACCAACATTGTTTACCAGAATGTGGTGGATTGTTGAGCAGAGGTGTTTTTGGATCACCGACAAACTTTATGGATATTGTTCCGAGCCCCCCGTTGATGTCTAGATAACTTGCTCCATATGCTCTAACGCTACTGGTGTAAGCATCTGGCACCTGTAGGAAATGGTCTTTAATGGGAGGGAATTTGATGTGTTCACTGTATCTATAACGTCCATGATCTGTATTTAAGAAATTCGCGATTAACCAATCGGCATAAACATCATCTGCTGACACATTGAAACCAGCTTTAGTTAGTGCAAGATCTATTGATTCGATGCCGTCTTTTTGTTCTGCAGCGATAGCTTTAATTATTTGATTATCTCCATAGTGAGTTGCAAGAAAAGTGAAGAAAAGGTGCGCTGCACCGTAGTTTGCAACGGATATAGAAATATCTTGCGCCCAGGCCGTTAGAGATGTGGATGGTAGTTTAGCGAATGATGGTGCTGCTGAACGTGGAAATCCCGCTAGGTCTGCTGCTACTTCTGACAATCCTTCGTTGACCCATGAATCCTCACTTGGATCTGTAGCGAAGTGGCTAGCATGTTGTAATTCGTGTGCAATTACGCTCATATACTCGTCACTTGTTAGGTCGATACGATTTGCCGACATATAGATCGCTTCTCGTTCGTTGGATTTAGGCATGATCTCGTTTGTATAAGAGTCGGCAGCTGAAAAGTAACCAGCCACTCCCTCCCGAAGGACCGCCGTGTAAATCACGATTCGAGCATCACCGTCAATACCAGGTGTTAACGGAGAGCCGAAGATTTCAGTTATGACAGGCCAAACATCTATTTCGAATCGTTTTGCTACTTGAGCTATTTTCAAGGCGTCAGGTTCGTATCCTTTTTCGAAAATCCAGTATGCATTCTCAGAGATATGGGATACCGTACCTTGAACATTCGTACTTCCGTTATCGCGAGAGACCCAGAAATCGACGTCCTGACCCACTTTTAATGGCGGAGGATATTCGATTACTTCTGTCTTAGCGTGCCCTATAACTAGTCTGCGCCCTAGATCCTCTAGGTCCCTATCGGGAGGGTGCGCTATAAGTGGCTCAGAATGTGGAGCAACGTATGGTGTTGGCTCTGGAGTACGTTTTGGAATGAAAATGGGGTTTGTTGGAATTGATTTTATGGATTCATGATCTAACCCGGTTTTCTGAGTCGGGGAGGGTAACTTTTTTGCTGCGAATGTATTTTGCGGTTTAGGAGGTGATGTTAGAGCATTGAGATGCTCTGGCTCGACGGTTTTTGTATCAGTGTCCGCTGTGACACTTGGTGTGAATGTTGAATGTTCAGTGGATACAGAAGTAATCGGAGTATGGTGTTTGGTATCAACGATTTCACTCTGGCAGGCAATCAGAATCACTGGCAGCGTTATTGCATTGAAAAAAGCTGTTTTATGGAATCTAAAAATGTTCACTCCTTTATTTTGACTGCGTATATTTCACTTTTGCTTATCCACAGGGTTACCATCTCCACTTGAATTGTAGGTATTCATGGCGCTTTCTATCTTGTTATTGATAATCAAAGTGACTGCATCAGCTGCTCTATCGGTGGCTAATTTGACCAGCTTTAAATTCTCTGGATCAAATTTTCCTAATACGTGATCTACCTGTTCTATTCCGTATTGAGGTTTTCCAACACCGATTCGAACTCTTGGAAAGTTTTCAGTTCCAAGTGCGCTGATGATAGATTTGAGTCCGTTGTGGCCACCAGCTCCGCCTTTGTCTCTTACTCTAATCGATCCGGGCTTTAGGTGAATGTCATCTGTGATAACTATGATTTTGGCTGCTGGAGTTTTGAATCGTTTCGCCAGATAGTTTAATGCGATTCCCGATCGATTCATTAGCATCATCGGATATGCGAGTAGGGTAGGCATACTATGGAGTTCAACTTGTGCAAATGCTAGCTCTTTGCGTTTACGATTTATTGTTGCTCCAGAGCGCTTGACTAGTTCGTCTAGGCACCACCATCCAACATTATGTCTAGTGTTTTTGTATTCAGACCCAGGATTACCGAGACCTAAGACTATCCAGGGTGGTTCTTTCGAACCTCCTCCTCTTCCATCTGGAAAAAGCTTGTTTAAGATTGAGTTGGCGTCCAAACTTTTACTCCCCCAACCTAAACAATGGATTTTCAAAAAATTCATTCAGCAAGGATTTGACCGTATGCTAAATATGTCTTGGGGTGTATTTAAAATCTCCAGTGTCATTAGTTGATGAATATTACCGCACTTTGAACTGTTGCTCACTCAGTTTGAATTGGAACAGTCCCTTCATCCATAAAAGCAATGAATTCCATTTCATTAATGATTTGTACACCTAGTCGTTGTGCTTTATCAAACTTTGCCCCTGTATTTGTACCTGCCACGAGATAGTGTGTTTTTCCCGTTACTGATCCGGTTGCTTTTCCACCTAGTGATTTTATTCGGTTATTTGCTTCAGATCTTGACATTGTTTCGAGCTTACCTGTAACTACGAATATTAATCCGTTGGCGGGATGTGTTGTAGAAGACTCGGGTCTGTTGTCTATAGGGTTGATGCCGAGTTCTATTAGTTCGTCGACGAGCTGTAGATTTTTCGCTACGTTGAAGTAGTTGACGATATTATTTGCCACGATTGAGCCAATTCCGTCGATCTTGATTAGTTCCTCAATCGTCGCGTTTCTAACTCCCGTAAGAGTGCGGAATCGGCGTGAAAGCCATGATGCGCTTTCGGATCCGATGCCAGAAATTCCTAGTGCAAACAACAGACGGGATAATGGTTGCTGGCGAGATGCATTTATAGCATCTAGTAGATTGTCTATCCGTGTCTCGCCCATCTTGTCTATTTTCAATAGTTCTTCGCGTCTCTCGTGCAGTTTATAAATATCAGAGATGGTCGAAACAAATCCGAGCCGTGTTAGGTCTTGGGCTACTCGTTCACCGAATCCTTCGATATCAATAGCGCCTCGCGATGCATAATGCTCGAGCAATCTTTCAAATTGAGCTGGACAGGATACGTTTATACATCTGGTGGTTGCCTCTCCATCAGAGCTGGTGGGGTTGCTTCCACATGATGGGCAAGTGTTTGGAAATTTATATGGGGTCGAATCACCTGATCGCTTATTTTTGGATGAGACTGATACGACTTGCGGTATAACGTCTCCAGCGCGTTGCACCACAACTCGATCTCCTTCTCTGAAATCCTTTCGAGTTATTTCATCTTTGTTGTGAAGTGTTGCTCGCTCGACGGTGACACCCCCTACCATTACAGGTTCTAATTCGGCCCATGGTGTTAACGCGCCAGTTCGACCTACATTGACATGAATTGCTTTAAGTGTTGTTTCTGCTTTTTCAGCGGGAAATTTATAGGCGATAGCCCAACGTGGATCTCTTCCTACAGCTCCCAGTCTTTTCTGTAATGGAATCGAATCAATCTTTATCACAACCCCGTCAATGCCATAGTCGATCGATTCTCTGATCATAAAAGCTTCATTGATTGCTTTCATAGCATCTTCGGTGGTGGCAGCTTTTCGAGTCCAGGGATTGGTTTTACCACCCCAGCTTTTGATAGTCTCTAGCGCATTCCAATGGCTGGATGGTTCTTTTATTCCTTCGACGTAACCGAGTGCGTATACGAAAATATCGAGAGGTCTTTTCGCAGTCTCAGAGGAATCAAGTTGACGTAAAGATCCTGATGCTGCATTTCGAGGGTTTACATATTCAGTTAGACCTTCAGCATGTCGATCGGCGTTGAGTTGATCGAAAAGAGAGTTCGGCAGAAAAACTTCACCCCTAAATTCCACCAATGGAGGAACGGAATGTTTTATGGAATCTAGCTTTAGTGGGACTGATTTTATTGTTCGAACGTTTGCTGTTACATCTTCTCCTCGTTCGCCATCGCCACGGGTGGTGGCTCGCTCCATAACGCCATTTCGATAGGTGATTGCTAGAGCTAGTCCGTCTATCTTTAACTCACAGACCATCGGGGCGTTTTCTAGCTCCAGAAAATCTAGAGCGCGCTTATGCCAAGCCCGTAATCCATCTTCATCGAACACGTTACCGAGACTTAACATTGGAATAGGATGAACTACTTCTTCGAATCCTTCAGCAGGTGGTGCACCTACACGTTGTGTCGGTGAGTCTGCTGTTATGAGTTCTGGAAAATCTGCTTCGAGTTTCAAGAGCTCTTGCATTCTCGCATCCCACTCTGCGTCGTTGAGTTCAGGAGTATTATCTATGTAATATAGTTTGCTGGCTCGATTGATTTCGTCCTTTAGCTGAAGTGCGCGTTTAGCCGCAGAATTAGCTGTATATGATTCATCGTCGAAATGAAATTGATAGTGTGTATTCATCTTTTGTCACTAGATCAATTCTGCGACTTAAAGACCTTATTGAAAAACCGTGATAAAAAGTTGGTAGTAAGCCTGAAACAATAGATCACACGAGTATAACAACGTTGAGCAAAAACCTATTTTAGGGGTTTATTCAGGCGTTATACTCATTTGTGTGGTTTAAAACGAGCCGGATTTTACTGCAATTCTCAAATAGATACATGGTAGAAATTCAGCCCTTCAGGGCAATGCGATACAACCCCGAGTTTTCTGGCGATGTGAGTCTTAACGTTTGCCCGCCGTTTGACGTTATTACTCCACAACTTCAGCATGAACTCTACGACCGCTCGCGTTACAACATTGTTCGGCTCGAGCTGGCTCGCAGGGGGCTTTCTAAGGATCCATATGAGAAGGCTGCAGAGACAGCTGAAAACTGGGCAGATTCTGGAGTTTTGACACATGAGAATGTCCCCTCAATTTACGTCACTGAAGAGGAGTTTATTTTTCAGGGACAGAAATTATTCCGACGTGGGTTTGTAGCAGCGGTTCGTCTGGAAGACTATGACCAGAAGGTTGTACTACCGCACGAAGGTACTCGTTCAGAGTGGGTAGCCGACCGTGTCAATTTAATGCGTGCAGCCCAGTCGAATTACAGTCCTTTGCTTTCTATTTTTAGAGATGATCTCAGATCTAGCGTTGGGAATTTACTCCGGGCAATCGCTGGAGGTGAGCCCACGACGGTCTTCACACCGCCTGACATGCCTCAGCTTAGAGTTTGGCAGGTTT
>DBSW01000031.1:0-1719 GCA_002306745.1 Dehalococcoidia bacterium UBA1332
TGCTGCTTCAGGTGCGATAAACGAATCTGACATTTTGCTCGCTTCTGCTTCAGATGCTATGGTCGTTGGATTTGAGACTACAGTCGAGAGTGGCGCGAGACGTCAGGCAATTGCTGAAGGGATCGCCATTCGCACCTATGACATCATTTATAACCTAATAGATGAAGTTGAAGAAGCTGCTAGAGGCCTGCTTGAGCCTGAACGTAAAACGGTGATAACCGGTCATGCGAGTATTCTTGAGGTATTTTCGCACGGTAGGCGAGAGCAAATTGCTGGCTTACGAGTCACAGATGGAGTACTTAAACGTGCTGGTCGAATGCGCGTGATTCGTGATGGTGATGAAATTTTTGATGGCGCAATTACTTCGATGCGTCATCTCAAAGACAGTGTTAGGGAATTAACTAACAACTTTGAGGGCGGCGTTATGATTGATGGGTTCCATGAATACCAGACGGGTGATGTACTCGAAGCTTACGAGATACAGGTTACGCGCCGCTGAGGGTTGGCTATTGGAGATTTTGGCCGATGAACGAAAGGCGTGATGGCCGCGTAAATCATACTATTCAGCGGGAACTCGCAAGCTTGATTGAAGAGCTCTCTGATCCCAGACTTTCCTCTATGATTTCAGTTACCAGTGTGGAGGTTAATCGTGATCTCTCAATGGCCAAAGTTTATGTTAGTGTTTTAGGTTCCGAAAACGAACAAGAAAATACGCTTAATGCTTTGCGTTCAGCCGCTACAAGGCTACGTATGGAAGTGTCTAGCCGAATCGTCATTAGAAAAATGCCAAGACTTTCATTTCATCTTGATGATGTTATGCGTAGTGGTGCAGATATGGATGAATTGATCGATCGAGTGATTAGTGAAGACAGCCGACGTTACGCTGATAGAGAAGAGCGTTGATTGAAAAGTCTTATAACAAGAGTGCTTTTTCACGTCCTGGGTTTAAGGCTGGCGCGTTTCTCAACATAAACAAACCTACGGGATGGTCGTCGACTGATGTTGTCCGAAAACTGAAGGGTATTACGCGTGCGAAGAAGGTTGGTCATGGGGGTACGTTGGACCCAATGGCTACCGGAGTTTTGCCTATATGTGTGGGATCAGCGACTCGGTTTGCTGACACGGTTTTACTCGGGACGAAGTCATATCGGATTACCGTTGAACTAGGTTCTTCTACTAATACCTTTGATTCTACAGGCGTCATAACGGCTGAAGCCGATTTTGGAGATATCACTAAACAGAATGTTTTAGATTCGTTGAAAAAATTTCATGGTCGATTCGAGCAGATGCCACCGATGTTTTCTGCTCTACATCATCAGGGCAAACGATTGTATGAATTGGCTCGTCAGGGTATGGAGGTCGAACGCCCTCCTCGCCAGGTTGAGACTTTCAGGTTGGAATTGGTTGATTTCGATTTACCCAATGTGGTGATCGAAGTCGAATGTAGCCATGGGTTTTATGCGAGATCTCTTGCTAATGACGTCGGTGAAGATCTGGGCACATATGCTCATCTATCAGAGCTAATTCGAACTCACGCAGGAGTGTTCAAAATAAAAGATGCTATTTCTATAGATGAAGTCCAGTTAGCGGCACGACAGGGAGATTGGCAAAAGGTTGCGATGCCTATTGACACAACTCTTAGTCATATGGATAAAGTGGAACTTACAAAGGAACAGATTGAAATGGTTCGTAATGGAAGACACCTAGCGGTCGATGCAC
>DBSW01000031.1:2107-7817 GCA_002306745.1 Dehalococcoidia bacterium UBA1332
GGGAGCTAATTGCGATCCTTGTATATGAGCCGGGTAAATTGGGTTGGCGGCCTGAAAAGGTCTTATCTGACATGTAACTTTGTTCGTTATCGTGGCCAATTCCGTTGGGACACAAATAAAATTTGGCGGTTATAGTCGGACTTGATAAATCTAAACTAACTAGGTTTTTATGAATAGTTTGGTATTGAACTTGAGTCGAATAAATGAGTGCTGATATACAACATTAGGGAGCAAGAAAATTAACTATGCACGATAGTCCGTTGGCGATAGTAGCCGAATTGATTCTACTGCTTTCAGTGATTTTGGTCGCCGCAAAGATTGGTGGTGAAATCGCTGAGCGTTACCTCAAGATCCCTCCTGTTCTCGGAGAGTTGGGGGCTGGAATTCTTATTTCTCCATTTTTACTTGGTGGGATTCATTGGTTTGGAGGTGGAGCCTTATTTGAGGTGGCACATGATGGTAGTGGGTTGCCGGTCGAGCCCCAACTATTTTTCTTCGCTCAAGTGGCTGCAGTGATACTGCTATTTGAGGCGGGACTTGAAACCGATCGAGATCAGTTCAAGCGATATGTACGACCTGCTACAGCTGTCGCTGCAGGTGGAGTCATTCTTCCGTTCGTGATGGGGTTCGCTGCAACCGTCTTTTTAGGATTTGCAGACTTGGACTCGATTGAAGGAACGGTACCTGCATTATTTGTTGGTGCCATTATGACTGCAACATCGGTAGGCATAACCGCTCGTGTGTTGGCCGATATGGGGCGACTTGATTCCCCGGAGGGGGTGACCGTGTTAGCAGGAGCCGTCGTCGACGATGTTTTAGGTATCATCATTCTTGCAGTAGTCATTGGTATTGCTGAGGAAGGTTCAGTTACTGCCGGCTCAATTGGTGTGATTTTCCTAAAGGCGTTCGGATTTTGGCTTGGCCTGATGATTATTGGTTCTATAGTCTCCCGTTACATATCTAATGTCATTTTGTGGTTCAAGAGCGCGGGAGGTGCCGTTGTTTTGGCACTCGCTATGGCGTTCCTTGCTTCTGCAGTAGCGGAAATATATTTTGGCCTTGCGATGATCATTGGTGCTTACACGATGGGCCTTGCACTTTCGAGTACAGAGCTAAAGCACAGGATTGAAGAGCCCATGAGATCAATTAACAATTTTATGGTTCCTGCGTTTTTTGTTGTGATTGGTATGCAAGTAGATTTCACCGCATTTGGTTCAGGTGACACATCACTCGCTTCAGTGATTGTTTTCGCATTTGTTTTGACCGTATTTGCTGTGATTAGTAAGATTGTTGGATCCGGTGTCCCAGCGTTGTTTGTGGGATTCAATCGAATTGGCGCATACCGGGTTTCTCTGGGAATGCTCCCACGAGGTGAAGTGGCACTAATTATTGCTGGGATCGGACTTACATCCGGAGTTATCGGTCAGGATATATTTGGTGTCGCCATAGTAATGACTGTAGTCACGACAGTTATTGCGCCGGTATTTTTAATTCCTGCGTTTCGAGGTGGGACAGGACTAAAAAGCGAATCGGAAGATTAATATATATGTTGGTTTAAGGTTGTTATTCAGCCGTCTGGTTATTGCCTGGACTAATATTTTTTGAGGTGTTAAAGCTCAAAAATTTACGTCGGGAGGTTGGCATGGGCTCACATAATTTCAAACATGTGATTACGGATGAAGCAGATCTGCGCACTGTACTTGGGATTCCATCTCAGATGGCCGCTGATAAAGTAATTGACCACATAGACCAGCATTGTGCAGCTTTGATAGCAAAGTCTCCATTTTTAATAATTGCATCAGCTGATGCCGATGGCAACATGGACGTTTCCCCAAAGGGTGACCCTGCAGGATTTGTCAAGGTACTTGACGCAAAAACACTTGTTATCCCAGATCGAAAAGGAAATAAACGCGGCGATACTTTTACAAATATTCTCAAAAACCCTAGGGTTGCGTTAATATTCCTTACTCCCGGTTACCAAGAAACGCTGCGCGTTAGCGGTACTGCAAAAATAGTTCGTGACTCTGATTTATTACAGTCATTTGCTCATCATGGGACTTTGCCGTTATTTGCAACAGTGGTGAATGTGGAGAAAGCACTATTTCATTGCGCCAAGTGCATTATTCGTTCTGGACTATGGGAGCACACCGGGGTTGAAGGGGTGCCGAGTTTGGGAACAGTATTAGTAGACCATGCCGAACTAGATCAGACACCTGAAGAGGTGCAACGATCGCTTGATGAATCTTTGGTCAATAACCTCTACTAATCGTATGCAATTTGGCAAAATCCATGGTTGCAGTAGCCCCACGGGTTTTTTGCAAGATACTGCTGGTGTTCTTCCTCTGCATAGTAGAAATCACCTGCTTCTGAGATTTCAGTAGTGATACTGCCATAATTATTATTCGATAATAATTCCTGGTACTTTTTAAGGCTTTCACGTGCTGATTTGATCTGGCACTCAGTTGTTGTGTAGATGGCAGTTCTGTACTGAGTTCCGATGTCATTACCTTGACCCATGTACTGGGTTGGATCGTGATTCTCCCAGAAAACTTTAAAAAGTGTTTCAATTTTGACTTCTAATGGATTGAAAACGACGAGGACTGCTTCAGTGTGCCCTGTGCGCGATGTGCAGGTCTCGGCGTAAGTTGGGTTTGGAGTTGTTCCTCCACTGTATCCAGCGGCTGTTGTGTATACACCAGGAACCTGCCAGAAAAGCCGTTCGGCTCCCCAAAAACAACCCATTCCGAAAATGATGGTCTCCATTTCTATGGGAAATGGAGGTTTCATTGAACTACCGTTAATCAAATGTTTACCGGATATCTTTAGAGGTTTGTCGCGACCAGGTAGTGCATGGTCTGGATCGATCACACCTGAAGATGAAGAAACGGATTTAAAAAAATTCATGATTCGGTTCTTAATTGAATTGAAATTAACTTGTTGTTGGATGCTATAGAAGTTTTTTCTGAAGTACTACCCGCGGTGATGTTTGTCATATTCAGCCATGAAATATGGATAAGTGGGGTCATATTCAGTTAGTGGTTTAGGGTTGCTTACTCTTCCGATTGGTCGAACATTTTCACCAGTAATGCCGACAGCTGCATCTCCAATATCACGCCGTGATCGCTCTATACGTTTATATAGATCCGCAACAATTTCTGGGTTTTCAGAGTAGACGTTATTGGTTTCACCTATGTCGGCATCTAGATCGTACAGTTCATTGATGTTTATACCGTTCTTCCTGATGTGAAGTTTCCATTTACCACAGCGTACTGCTTCAAGATCACGTTGTTTGTAGTAGAAAAAATCATCCCATGGAGTGGCTTCACCATCTTGTCCTGTCATCAAAGGCGTTATGTCATGGCCATCGATGACGCGGTCTTTAGGTACGTCTATTCCGGCAATACTTGCCAGTGTCGGCATAACGTCCATGCCAGTTGATAACTCCTCACAAACCTGATTTTCAGGTACTTTACCTGGCCACCGGACGATAAATGGGACGCGTTGTCCACCCTCCCATGTTTCGCCTTTATGACCACGTAATGGGCCATTGCTGCCACCTTCTCCCCTAGCTCGCGAGCCATTATCACTAGTGAAAATAACGACCGTATTATCGTCTATTCCCTGGCTAGATAATTCATTGAGTATGACATCCACGGACCAGTCGATGGCTGCGACTCCTGCTCCGTATATGCCGTTATTGGATTCACGCTGAAGATGTTCAGGTGTGTAGATTGGCACATGCACATGCATGTGCGCGAAATACAGAAAAAATGGTTGCTCTTTGTTTTCGCTAATGAACGCAGTGGCCTCTGCAACATACCGTTCAGTAATCGCAGCTTGGTCAGGTTGTTGAGCTATAACATCAAGATCTTTTACCAGTGGAAGAGGTGGGTGATCTCGGAACTTGATTTCAGGCTTCGGGTTGGGATCACGTACCTGCCGCCCGTGATCATTACTGAAAGGGATTCCTAAGTAACTATCGAATCCATGAGAGGTTGGAAGGAATTCAGATTGATCACCACAATGCCATTTTCCGACGAGTTTTGTGGAGTAACCGGCATTTTGGAGCAAACGGGCAATTGTGATTTCATCAGGGTTAAGTCCAATTCCGTCTCCAGGAAAAAGAACGACTGCTCCGTCCACAAAATCTCCAAAACTTATTCTTGGTGGGTAGCACCCTGTCATCATGGCTCCCCGCGACGGCGAACAGACCGGTGATGCCATGTAAAAATCAGTAAAACGCATACCCTCTCGGGCCATTCGATCTAATGCAGGAGTATTGTTTACCGTTGACCCGTACGCACCAAGGTCTCCATACCCTAGATCGTCACAATTAATCAGAATAATATTTGGTGCAGTCATATTCTGCTTTTTACCTCATTTCCGGGTGTTTGAACTAATAAATATCATGATAAACATCAAATCAGGATACGGTTTAAGTTGAGAATTGATCAGATAATCAGTTTTCGTTAAACACAGAAATTAAGCGTACCGTTGCACAGTTTGTAATGCCTGAAACATATTCAAATATTTATAGCGAGATTTACCGGCATGAGGGTCGTTATGCTGGCTGGCCGGCAAATTACGGTATGTGGAGCTGGGGGGATGAACTGGTACTTATATTTACATCAGGGTATCCCGACATAAAAGGTGGATTTCACGCTCGTGACCGTTCTCGCCCGTTGATAACGATGCAGGCTAGAAGTTTGGACGGCGGAGAGTCTTGGTCCGTCACCGAAGCACCGATTCCATATGCAACCGGGCTCGGCGCATACGAACATATGAATCACGACGTAATCGAATCTCTTGCAGAAATTATTTTTCTAAAGCCAGATAATGTTGATTTCCACCATCCAGATTTTGCTGTGATGTGCGGAAAAACAGGTCTTACATCTGGGGCTAAATCATGGTTTTACACGTCACTCGATCGGTGTCTTACCTGGAATGGGCCTCACGAAATACCTATGTTTGATCAACTGGGAATAGCTGCAAGAACGGATTGGATTATTAAGAATGACTCCGATGCATTGTTGATGCTTAGCGCTACCAAACCGGATGGTACCGAGGGGCGAGTATTTGCCTGTCGTACGGTTGATGGAGGTAAAAACTTTAATTTCCTATCATGGATAAACGAATTTCCGCTTGGTTATGAAATTATGCCTGCAAGCCTGCGGCTCGATAACGGAGATATTCTCTGTGCCATTCGCTGTAGAGGTTCGGTTCAGGATGATTGCTGGATTGATCTTTACATTTCCGAGGATAATGCCTTTTCCTGGCGATATCTTGGCAGGCCTGTAGCAGCGACGGGGAATGGTGGTAATCCTGGTGCACTGGTTCGGTTGAATGATGGTCGTTTGGTTATAACTTTTGGTTCTCGTACACCACCATATGGAATTTTTGCTGTGGTGTCTGAGGATGAGGGCAGATCATGGTGCTCCCCGCTTATACTGCGAGAAAGTTATGGCAACCATGATATTGGGTATACCCGGTCAGTAGTCCGAGGTGATGGGAAATTGGTTACGGCTTACTACATTAATGATAGTCCTGGCGGTGAACGGTTTATCGAGGCAACAATCACAGAATTCTGAGCGGTCAATTGGTCAGACCGATAACAGATCGCGCTGCAGAAGCCGTCTCCGTTACCTGATCTATAGTGCCCATTCCGAACATCACCGATTCAGCACACACTTCATTTAGGACGTATTCGAAT
>DBSW01000095.1 GCA_002306745.1 Dehalococcoidia bacterium UBA1332
GTCGAATCCTTGAAGTTCGAGGGTTACCCCGTTCCTAGTTGCTGGAACTCCAACTCGATGAGTGGCGACGTAATTGGTTCGCCCTTGGCGACCTTTTTCGTCTGGGTACCCATATCTCTTCATAAAGTTGTGGAAACCCGTATCCATGTAATATCCACCGTCAGGTTCAGGTGTGAACAACGATATTGGTCTTGAGATAACCGGTTTTTCAAACGTCTTTATGGTGTGAGCTTTGAGCTCCCAACCTAGGAAATCTGGGTTCTTGAGCGAGTTGTTGACAATGCCCAACTCGGCCTCAAGTGTGTAGCCAACACCGTTCTGACTGTTGTACTCGACAAGTCCAGTTTTTTTCAGGCGCTTGCCTCTGATCCAGCCAAGAGCCTGTATCCGACGAAGTTCGGTAATCAATGCGTTTTTCGGGTCAACAGATCCCAGCTCAACATCAAAAAGTATATTGTCGGGTTTGAATTCATCTCGCCAAAAATACTTCGCGATTGAAGATTTCGGAGGCGCCGCGTATGCGATGACCTTTTGTGATTCGGTCATACCGAGCAACAGAACGCGGTACTTGAGGCGACTCGCTAGAAATTTGGGAGCGGTTGGCGATTTCTCGAGGAATCCTGATAGCCGAACTTCCGGGTACTTCGGATAGAGAATAAGTTTAGCGCTTGGTGCATTCGAGACCAATCCAGATGGTGAAATCCAATCGAGATCAACGTCGGCGATATGCCTTGGTCGTTTACCGCCTTCTTGAATGACCCTAACACCCCCGTTGGTGACTACGTTGATCGCTGATCCCAAGTAAATCTGATTCTTTGAATTGTCATTTTCGCTCAAACGCTTGCCAACAATACGGGATACACCATGACCGTTCATGATGCTCAGTAGTTGCTCGAGGCTCAGATCGTCGCCTGTCGAAAGATTGTCTAGTTTTAGCTGTGTCAAGCTGATTGGTTTTCTGATTAGGCTTAGGATGGAAGAAGCCTTTTATGTTCATGACACCGGCAGTATGCCACAATAGATTATTGGTCGAGTAAATTTAGCGATCGTCTAGAGCGCGAATCTTTTCGATATGAGCAGGAAACGAATCGAATTCCCTGCCGAGTCGCATTATTGACACCACGAGGTTGGTCGCTAGCGAACGTTTTGCATCGTAGTGAGCCCGGGTACATCCCTTTCTGATGGGCCAGTCTTCGGGAACTTCCAAGTTCATGATCTCCTGAGCAAGAAACCAAATTGCATCACCTTGTAATGAGTGATCGACATCGAATGAAGGCCGTGTTTCCAGCCAGTCAAAGATGTCTTCACGCAACGAAGATTTTTTGATTTCAGGAAGGGCGACCCAAATACATGATCAAGCTCTTAGTTCATGAAAATTCATCGACGAAATATTGAGTGATCTACCGTTACATATATTGATTGCGGGTGTCAGTGTGCTGTTGGTGGTCGTGCTCGTGTTGTTGAAATATCACCGAATAAATAGGAGCTAATGACGACGATCCACTCGTTGCCTCAACAGCTTGAAACCTTTTAATTGTTCCAAGGATTTGAATCGCTGGGGATGATTGAATTCATTGTCAAGGTGATTTCGAATAAACTGATTCTGGTGGGCACCCTGGAATCCGTTTTGAAACGTACTAGGTTGCAAACTGTTGACGAGTAATTCAGTGATAGGCAAGAACTTTCTTTCTACCGCCACCACGAGCGTGGTCTTTTCGTTCCTGTCAACGGTTTCTATGTCGGCATCATATTTAACAAGTAATTCGGCTATCGATGATAAATTTGTTTTCACAGCCACCATGAGCGGAGTGTTCCCGTCTCTGTCCACTTGTTCGGTATCAGCTTTCTCTGCCAATTTAAGACAAAGCCCGTGAAATGTACGTACCTGAACGCTTTCGATGTCATCCAGTATCTTAGCCATCCTGTCTAACTTATACCTTAGATGTCTGACGTGGTCTAGAGGAGGGTTATAGGCTGTGGAGTTTGGAGGAATGGGTAGCTTTGGCACCCCTACGACAATTTATTTCTCATTAATGTCGTCCCACATACGAAACTTTACGATAATCTATCGTTTATATGACTACCCAATCAAATGCTTTGAGTATCGTCGCACAGACCTATGACGTCGTTGTCGTCGGTGGTGGAATTGCGGGTCTTACTGTCGCATATCGAATCAATAATAATAACGTTCTGCTGCTCGAAAAAGAGCCCTTTGCCGGAGGCCGTACACGCTCAATCAACATGGGACCATATGTCTTCAACCAGGGTGCCCAAATGATTCCTGGCGGTGATACGAACGTTGCGAAGCTCGCTGATGAGTTAGGAGTAAAACTGACTCTCATCAACAAGACAAAAACGTCCACGTATATCAAAGACAAGTTCATTATCGCCTCATCGGAGTTTAAATACCTACTGTCCCTACCGATTCCGTTGGTAGAAAAAATTAAGATGGCACTGAAAATCCTGCATATGCGATCTCGTTACAGTAATGTTGTGGATAAGTCGCCTCGCTCTGGCGATCCTAAATTCAAAGAGTTGGATGAAAAAAGTATTGTTGACCTATTGAAAATTCGGGATCCGGATGTAAAGGCACTCTGGGATTCGATTTCAAAATCTTCCAGTACACTCCGTGCCGATGAGGTCGCGTCGTTCCAGCCTGTCAACACGTTCCTCCATCATGCAGCCGACGAATTTTTCGTCGAGGGAGGCACGGTCGAGATTACACGAGCACTTGCAAACCAAACTGCAGCCAGAGTAGAGACAGGCGCAAGTGTCATTGAAGTCACTCCAAACGATACGGGCGTAGCAATCCAGTACGAACAAAACGGGATAATTCATAGTGTTCAAGCTCGTAAGTGTGTTATGGCTATCCCTGCTCCCCTGACGCTTAGCGTTATTCGTGATTTACCCGATGCTAAGCGAGCTGCATTGGCGCAGTGCGAATACGGCGCGATGTCATCAGCGGCATTTCTAGTAGATAAGCCATCTGAATATTTATTTGGCAAAGGAAATTGGCGTGTCCCGGTGGTCGGAATGACGACCATAGGAATTGGAGATCCAACTTTCACTTTTCCCGAAGACCTGAAGTTGCAAGACGGTCGTGGATTGATCAGGTTATATGCTGGCAATGATGGATCACGAATGCTCCAACAGATGTCAGATGACGAGGCATTAGAAGTGTTTGAAAATGACCTATGCCACATCTTTCCCGCTGCTCGCGGACTCGTAATTGAACGCTCCATTAAACATTGGCCATACGCGATCTGCCCTTGGCGGATCGGCAGGTTGGAAGCGATCGACGATATACGTGCTCCGTACGACAACATCCACTACTGTGGGGATTACACCGAAAACTCCGGCCTTGAGTCCGCAGTGCTGAGTGCTCTAAGAGTGGTTTCAGAACTTTTAGATTGTCCGCATCCGATAATAACTAACAAGTCATAAGCCTCTAGTCATAATTTATTTCACCCGTGACTGACGTAAAAACTAGGATAAGAACATGAGACCGGGATTCGGAAGCAATATTATTCCTACTGAAGAATCGATGAAATATGCACAACAATTTGGTGTTGTTGATATTGTGCCTGGCACTGAACATCTGCCTTCGATTAACGGGACATGGGCGTTACACGATCTAGTAAATCTTCGCAGGAATGTCGAGAACTACGGCATGAAGCTTTCGGCTCTTGAAAACGTGCCGATTGAGTTCTATGACCACATCATGCTGAACGGCCCGAGACGTGACGAGCAGGTCGATAATATGATCACGACAGTACGAAACATTGCCAGGGCAGGTATTCCGATATTTGGATATCACTGGATGCCCTCTATGGTTTGGCGCACGCCTACGAAACTGATTCGTGGTGGTGCTGTGGCGACAGCATTCAATTACGAAGAGGCTAATAAGATGCCTCTTACACATGGCCGTGTGTACATGGAAGAGGAGATGTGGGAGAACCTTGAATACTGGATTAAGATCATCACACCTATAGCGGAAGAGGAGGGGATTCGTCTTGGTATTCATCCCTGTGACCCTCCCGTAGACCAGCTTGGCGGTATTCCACAGCTGTTCAGGTCATACAACAACTACAGACGGTACTTGGAAATATACCCATCGGATAACTGTGCTATCGAGTTCTGTCAGGGGACTGTTTCTGAAATGGTCGACTCAGAGGGTGATGCTCTTTACGAGTTCATAGCGGAGATGGTGCAGAAGAAGAAGGTTCTATACGTACACTTTCGAAACGTTTCGGCACCTAACCCTGAGGATTTTCATGAGGAGTTTATTAATACAGGTCATGTAGACATGTACCGTGCGATGAAGACGTATTACGACAACGGTTACGACAGCTTTTTTATTGATGATCACGTTCCGCATACTCACCTAGATACTGATTGGGGGCATCGAGGGCGTGCGTTTGCAAACGGCTATATACAGGCGATGATTGAGGCTGTCACTAAACAAGGCTGATGCGGTGACTTTTCGGTTAATTGTTGTAATCCTGTCGTACTTTAGACCCTGATATAAGGGGGCTTGCAGGGCAAGAAAAAACATTGTTTAATCTCGCCAAAGTGACGTTAGATTTTATACCCTGCCCGTCATCATAAGATCAGACCGCTATTGATAAAGAATTTCAATACAAATGACTAATTTAGTAATTTCTGCCGAAGCTC
>DBSW01000117.1 GCA_002306745.1 Dehalococcoidia bacterium UBA1332
ACTTACTGTGATACACGCAACTGAGGATGCCTTTGAAGGTATTGACGTAGCTTTGTTCGCCGCTGGTGGTTATGTGAGCCGAAGGCTTGCTCACAAAGCGGTCGAAAAGGGTGTATTTGTGATCGATAAGGGTTCCATATTTAGAATGGAGCCCACTATTCCTTTGGTAGTGCCTGAGGTCAACGCCAACGATATTGATTGGCACCCAGGCATCGTTTCAACTCCCAACTGCACAAGTACACCGCTTGTAATGGTCTTAGATGCATTGAGATCCATATCGAAAATTACCGCTGTTACAGTCGCAACATATCAGTCTGTTACCGGAACTGGTGTTGCAGCGAACGACGAATTACTTGAACAATCTAGAACGGTGCTTGATGGTGGAGAAGCAAATCCAAATGTTTATCCCCATGAGATAGCGTTCAACGTCCTGCCGCATGTTGATGACTTTCTTGAGGATGGTTACACAAAAGAAGAGCAGAAAATGCTTAACGAGTCTCGGAAAATATTGCATGACGACAAGTTGTCGATTTCGGCTACATGTGTTCGGGTACCCGTGCAGGTTTCACATAGCGAATGTGTTCAGATTGAGTTTAAGTCTGAGGTAAGCCTGGAAGATGCAAAACGTGTACTTGCTGATTATGACGGGATGAAAGTTGTAGACGATCCAGCAAAGAATGAATACCCTATGCCACTTAGAGCGGCAGGGCGTAACGAAGTGTTGGTTGGGCGTATTAGAAAGGACACTGCTCATAAGCATGGTATTGTTTTGTGGCTATCGTGTGACAATTTGCGAAAAGGGGCAGCGTTGAACGCGTTGCAAATCATGGACGAAGCGGTTAATAGAGGTGCTCTGGAGCCACTTTCAAAGCGCTAAAGTAGTAAAAACGTTATTTCATAAAAAAATAAATTCCGGCGAGAGGTCGGTCATAAAATGGCAGAACTAGGGCGATTACTAACAGCTATGGTCACCCCCTTCACGGAACAGGGTGATGTCGATTACGGTCGAGCACGGGATCTTGCCAAAGCGCTTTTAAAATCTGGATCTGACGGGCTCGTGATCGGTGGCACAACAGGTGAAGCGCCGAGCATGTCCAATGACGAGCTTATTCAACTGTTTGCTGAAGTTAAAGATGCGATTGGTGATGATGGTGCGGTTGTTGCCGGTACTACTAATAACAATACTCGTGCATCAATTGATCTGTCCCGGGAGGCTGAGAACGTTGGGGTTGATGCGTTACTCTTGACTGTGCCTGCATACAATAAGCCGACTATGGGTGGTCTGAATCGCCACTTCACTACGATCGCAGATGCAGTTTCCATTCCTGGAATTTTGTATAATGTTCCTTCGCGAACCGCGTTGAATATGGACGCTAAAACTACCCTGCGCTTGGCAGAAGTGCCGAACATCGTTGGAGTAAAGGAAGCTTCAAGCGATCCGGATCAAATAGCGTATGTAATAAAAGAATCTCCAGACGGATTTAATGTTTGGAGCGGCAACGATAACGAAATATTCTCAATAATGGCGACTGGTGGATATGGGATTGTGAGCGTTGCAGGGAATATTATTGGTGGTCAGATTCAAAAAATGATTGGGTTGATATTGGCGGGGGATATTGAATCAGCCGCTGCAGAACATCTTCGTTTGTTACCGATATTCAACGCTTTATTTTATATCACTAATCCTATCCCTATCAGGTATGCAATTAACCGTTCGGGATTCGATGTGGGGCCTGCGAGGCTACCAATGGTTCCTGAAACACAGGAACTTGAAGCTTTTAGCGCACGTTTTGACCCCATAATGGATCAGTATTCCATAGATCTTTATGGCTGAATTCATCTCGTAACATTGATTTCTTGCGCTCTTTATCCTCTAGGTGCACTATCGGTATTTAGCGTTTATGAATGATTTTGCGAATTGTTTAGGTTTTTAATTTGGCAGCGTGATCTGATAGCGGCATAACCATTTGGGTCAAAGGTAAGTTTTATTGAGTCACGGTCGAAAGAATATTGTTGTTATTGGCGGAGGTAGTGGGTCTTCTGTAGCTTTGCGCGGTCTTAAGACGTTTTCGAAAAGGCTTACGGCGATAGTTACGATGTTTGATAGTGGTGGTAGCGCTGGAATTCTTAGAGACGAATTTGGATACCCTCCTCTTGGCGATATTAGGCAATGTCTTCTTGCACTGAGTCCTAGTGATAATGAAAAAGTGACAGTGCTAAATAGGGCTTTGGACTTTAGATTCGAATCGAAATCTAGCCTGAAAGGCCACAGTGTAGGCAACTTGATTTTGGCTGCACTGACAACCATATATGGCGGCGTACAGGGGGCGATCGATGAAGTATCAGATATGTTGGAACTTCAAGGTCAGGTGGTGCCTGTCACTTTAGATGAGGCCCACCTTGGAGCTCGTCTGATCGATGGAGAGACCGTACTGACAGAGTCTGCTATCGACTTGCGTGGGACCAAAGGTCCAAGTATCCAAGAGCTGTTTTTAGATAGAAATGTAAAGCCTAACTCAAGGGCAATTGATGCACTTATTTCCGCAGATGCAATATTACTTGGACCAGGAGACCTTTACACGAGTGTGTTGCCCAATTTATTGGTCGATGGGATCAGCACTGCGATACGAGAATCTGGTGCGCCAGTAATTTACGCTTGCAACCTTATGACGAAACTCGGTGAAACCGATGGGTATGGTGCTTGGGATTTCGCTTCAGAGGTGGTTCGCTATCTAGCAATTCGAAAATTAGATTATCTTCTGGTGAACCGTACGAAATTCAGTAAGCAAGTGTTAGAGAGTTATGCTGATGAAGGTGCATCACCAGTTGAGGTTGACAGTACGAGAACGGAGCAGTTTGCGCATCAGACTATAGTTGCGGATATTGCTCATATTGAAGGTCTAAAAATACGACATAATTCTGAAAAGCTCGCGGAGATAGTCATGTCGGCGATTTGATGAGTAAATTTCAGATGTTCCAGTTATTTATGCATATCGGTCATCAGTATGATGATTATTGTGTCTAGAAGATTCTTTATGACATCAGGTCTTCCAGAACTAAAGTTTCTTTGCGGTGAGGTCCTGTTGAGACAATCTTGACAGGTATGCCTACTACTTTTTCAAGTTTATTGAGATATGCCTTTGCACCTTGATTGATTTGATTTGGTCTGGTTATGGATCGAGTTGATTCGGTCCAGCCTGTAACTGATTCGTAAATTGGTTTTGCCCGATCGAGCATAACCGAGTCAACTGGGAATTGGTCGGTGCGAACGCCATCAATTTCGTAGGCGACGCAAATCTTTATTTCATCCCAACCATCCAGAGTATCTAATCTGGTAATTATCATTCCGTCGAAACCGTTTACGCGGGCCGAGTACTTTGCAGCGACTCCATCAAACCAACCAATTCGACGAGCCCTCCCAGTTGTAACTCCGAATTCACCGGCCATCTCCCTAATGCGATTCCCTTGTTCCCCATGAATTTCGGTTGGGAATGGACCTGCACCAACTCTTGTGCAGTAGGCTTTGAATACTCCAGCTACTCCACCGTAGGAGTTGGGTCCCATACCAAGTCCAGTCAGAGTGCCGCCTACCGTTGGGTTGGAGCTCGTTACGAATGGGTAGGTACCATGATCTAAATCTAGCAATGCTCCTTGCGCACCTTCTACGATAACGTTCTCTTTTTTATCGATAGCGGCAGCTACAAGATTTTCTACGGGTTTGATATAAGGAGCTAGTTCAGATGCCCATTTTCTGGTCTGCTCAAATATGTTGTCCAAATCGACGGGATCTCCCCCGTATATTTTGGTTATGAGTTCGTTTTTGAATCCGACAATTTTGGTAAGGCGTAAATTGAGATCTTCAGCGTCAAGTAGCTCTCCAACGCGTATGCCTTGGCGTGATACTTTATCCACGTACGCAGGTCCTACTCCACGACCTGTTGTTCCTAACGCTGCGTCCCCTCGCCGTTGCTCTTCAAGCTGGTCAATAACGACGTGGTACGGCATGATCAGATGTGCGCGATCACTTACTGATAACCGATTTGGGACTAAATTGTTCTCGTTGATCTCTTTTATTAGGACATCAGGATCTACAACAACACCATTGCCAATAACGTTCATTGTGTGCGGCCAACAAATTCCGGATGGGACTAGGTGTAGTTTAAATGTTCCGCCTTCGTTTACTACAGTGTGACCGGCGTTATTTCCACCTGAATATCGTGCAACTATAGCAGCGTTTTCGGCAAGGAAATCGATGATTTTCCCTTTACCTTCGTCACCCCATTGGGCTCCAATGACGGCATATGCCGGCATCTCGAACTCCCTCGTCACGCTCCTGCGGCTTATAAAGCACAAGTTTTTTGGAGGCTAGCGGCTGACCAAACTTTGCAACTAGGTTGTTGCGAATAAATTATATCAATAATGTCTGTGAAATCTGTTGATTTTGAATATTTTTCAAATGGAATTCGATTCATTTAACTAACAGTCTGGTGAGTTTTTAACGTGAGAGCTTGCTTCAAATCCGGGGCGTAATAAAGATGCAATACACCCCATTGGTCCGAACAGAGATGTGTACGTGTGAGCCCGAAAATGTATATGTCTGCCTGTTCATGGTTTCGCTTATAAATCTTAATAAGCACCGGATTGCAAAAATCTTCATCGAAATTCGTAATAATCTTGTTGACTCCTATTAAATCCCCGAGGTAAAGTAATAGTTACGCCCAAGTGCAAGCAGCGCTTGTGTGACTATTCCCGACCGTTTTTTTACGGTCGAGGTATGTACTTTTACAATCGAACAGTGGATTCCGCATTCTCC
>DBSW01000165.1:0-286 GCA_002306745.1 Dehalococcoidia bacterium UBA1332
TGTGTGGCATGAAGAACAATTTGCGGCGAAAAGATTTTTACCTGAAGCTTCAGAGGATCCAGCTAAAGGAGTGTCGGGGGCTGTATGCATGCCATCGACCCATGCCTGAAAATCTTCTTCTTCATGTACGAAAACTCTAAAGCGCATGTGAGCATGCGCAATCCCACAGAACTCTGCACACTGACCATAGTACTCGCCTACTTCGTCTCCGATCATCCACATGTAGTTGTCATTTAGTGGCACCATGTCCACTTTACCTGCAATCTTTGGAACCCAGAAACTGTGG
>DBSW01000165.1:598-3608 GCA_002306745.1 Dehalococcoidia bacterium UBA1332
ATCTTTGGAACCCAGAAACTGTGGATGACGTCCTGTGACTCGAGCTTGAAAGCAACAGGTCGACCTACGGGAATATGTAGTTCATTAGATACGATAACTTCTTGATCGGGGTATCGGAATTCAAACCACCATTGGTGCCCGATAGCTTCAACGTTGAGCACTTCTCCTTGGTCTTCCGGGACATGACTTTGTTGTGCCCATATGTCTGTTAGGGTCGGTACTGCGATAGCGGCGAGAATCAAAACTGGGATGAGCGTCCAAGTGATTTCTAGCTTGGTGTTTCCGTGGGTCTGGTGAGGAAGCTTGTCCGAGTCCGAGCGTCGCCGGTATCTTATGGCGATGTATATAACTGCAGCTTCGACAACTACAAATACAACTGCAGAAATCCAGAATATGAATTTAAATAAATCTGCTTGATCTTTAGCAACAGGTCCTGCAGTCCCAAAAGTCGACTGGTGATTATCAGGAGTACATGCTGCCAGTAGAGTTAAGACCAACGGAATCAGAAGAAAAAGCGTTGGGCGGACTGGTAATGAAAGCTTGGAGATTCGGTGCATCTGGTAGCTATGCAAATCCTACTCGTAGGTAATTATTTGTTTATACGCATAAAATCACCGACGCAAATTAAGGTGATTGGTCAATATAAGTGTGAAAATCCTAACACTCGCCATATAGCGCCGCAACGCTAAAAAAACGACGAATATCTCGGCTTTTTCGAAAGATTAGATTGATCAATCACGCTATGTGAGGGTTAAGGTTATTTATATGGCAAAGACATTACTTATAGCGACTCGTAATAAAGGCAAGGTTCGAGAGTTTGAGAGAATGCTTATCGGTGTTTCTTTCGAGGTTGTCGGGCTTGATGACCTTGGGATAGACATCGAAGTTGAAGAGACAGGTTCTACTTTTGAGGAAAACGCGGTTCTAAAAGCGAAAGCATATGGTGAGGCTGCGGGGGTACTAACTCTTGCGGATGATTCAGGTTTAGTTGTTGACGCTTTGGGTGGAGAGCCTGGAGTGCTGTCTGCCCGTTACGGTGGTGAAGGGCTAACGGACGATGATCGGGTCCAGCTTGTTCTACAGAAATTAAATCGTACTTCTGGATGGAATAGACAGGCTAGATTTATAGCTGTATTGGCACTTGTAGGTAATGAAGTGCCAAATGGATTAGTGATTAGCAGAGGTGTTGTGGAAGGTGCGATCGCCCATGAGCCTATTGGTAATAATGGATTCGGTTACGATCCCATTTTTTGGATTACTTCGCACACCAAAACCACCGCACAGATGAGTGCGGAAGAAAAGGATAGTGTGAGCCATCGTGGAATTGCAATGCAGTCTTTAATGGGCTCACTCACATCAATATATTAACGTTGTTTTCAGTTTTGTTTTGAACCGCGGCGGTAGAATGTACTGCCGTTAGCGATTTGGTCCTGACTTACTCGTGTATTGCAAAATTTATGTCTAAATTATCTCGGATCGATCCCCTTGTGGGGATCACAGACAAATTAAAGCGCCCCGTTCGAGATTTGAGAATTTCGGTAACGGATAGGTGTAATTTTCGTTGCACCTACTGTATGCCTGAGGAAATTTTTGGAGAGCGATATGAGTTCCTCCCCCGACCGGAAATTTTGACGTTTGAAGAGATTGAACGTGTTGCGAGAATTTTCGCTGTCGCTGGAGTTTCCAAGTTAAGAATCACTGGAGGAGAACCTCTTGTGCGGGCTAATCTTACTGATTTGATTCAACGACTTTCGTCAATCGATGGGATATCAGATATAGCTCTGACCACCAATGGTTATCTGCTACCAAAATTTGCTGAAGGTCTAAAAAAGTCAGGCTTGAGTCGTTTGACGGTCTCACTTGATTCCATCGATGAGAATATTTTTAAGAAAATGTCGGGTCGACCTCATGGTCCGAAAAATACTCTTGATGGAATCAGATTAGCCACGGAACTTGATTTTTCTTCCATAAAAGTGAATGTAGTAGTTCAGCGAGGAGTGAATGATCACACATTAATTGACACCGCTCGGTACTTTAAAGGAACGGGCGTGATTGTCCGATTTATCGAATTCATGGACGTCGGAACGAAGAATCACTGGGATCTTTCCCAAGTAGTTCCGTCTAGCGAAGTCATGGAAGTTATTGATTCGGAATTTGGGCTCGAATCTGTAGCGCCAAACTACGAAGGTGAAGTGGCTAATCGATACCGTTATAAGGACGGAGATGGTGAAATCGGAGTTATCTCTTCAGTTACTAAGCCATTCTGTGGAAATTGCACTAGAGCACGGCTTTCCACTGACGGGAAACTAGTGACTTGCCTGTTTGCTTCTGGAGGAACCGATTTAAAAAGCGCTTTACGATCAGGCCAATCCGATAAAGAAATCTCAAGCATTATTACTAACATTTGGTCTAACCGTGTTGACCAGTACTCTGCTTTGCGGTCAAATCAAACCAATTTTGAGGCCTATACTAAGGGCGATAAAGTCGAGATGTATTACATTGGTGGCTAGTTGCAGCTCTGGTATTTCTATTATTCGCAATTGTGGTGATTATTTAACACTTTTACGATTTAAATTTCGCAAGTGTCTCAATTTTGAGCTGTTGATTAATCCTGTCAAAATGGTCGTTCATAGGTATCGTTTTTGAAATGGGAATCATTGAAGACAAAACGGTCTACGCTTATTCCGACGGTTCAGCTATAGGTAATCCCGGACCTGGCGGGTATGGTGCAGTCATTAAATACCGAGACCACGTGAAAGAATTTAGTCAAGGGTTTAGAAACACAACCAACAATCGTATGGAATTACTTGGGGCTATTACCGTTCTAGATGCTCTGAAGGGGCGGCAAAGAGTTGTACTTACTACTGATTCTCAATATGTGATTAACGGTATTGAAAAAGGTTGGGCAAAGAGATGGCGTTCTAATAATTGGATGCGTAATCGTAAAGAACGTGCTTTAAATCCAGATTTATGGGCGAGACTTCTTGACGCTTGCGAGCGTCACGATGTC
>DBSW01000184.1 GCA_002306745.1 Dehalococcoidia bacterium UBA1332
TACACACTTATGCCAGTAATCGGAAAAGCAGCTCCACTGTTCGGAGATTCTGGTGGTTCAGCAGTTACCCTTACTTTTGATGCTTCTCAGCGCGTATATCCCGGATATAACATTATGGGAACAGCAAAAGCCGCCCTAGAAAACGAAGCTCGCCAATTAGCCGTCGAGTTTGGGTCGAAAAATATACGGGTGAATGCAATTTCTGCAGGACCACTCCCAACACTAGCAGCACGTAGCATCCCGGGCTTTCGTGACATGACTCGTGCCCACCGAGATAAATCTCCACTGGGACGAAACATTAACCACAAAGAAGTCGCAGACACAGCACTGTTTCTACTAAGCGATATGTCCTCTGGCATTACAGGCTCAATCATTCCTGTTGATGCGGGATACGGGATCATCGCTCTGTAGCTGCAAGCAGAGATGCAACGTTACCGACAGCACAACGACCATGCCGAATTATTCACAGTTAGCGATCGGAATGTCAGCAACCCGAATGCTAGTTGTTGAAGGCTCACAGCTATATAGCCCTACTGGCAAAAAGGAAGACTCCGTTCTTTCCAGCCCAGCAATGGTAATGGAGATGGAACTAGCTTCGGTCGACGCGGTATTTAAGCAAGTTGGCCCAACTGTTGGATTTCATGTCGACATAAAACACATCGCCCCGACACCGGCCGGTGAAATAGTCAAAACAACAGCAACTTTGGTAGAAATCAACTGCGATAAACTCAAATTCCAAGTCGAGACCAAATTCGGAAAAGAAGTGGTGGGTGTCGGGTTTCATCGACGGGCAATAGTGAAACTGTAATCACTATTACTTTTAGCGAATTAAGTTTGAAGTAGTTAGCGCGATATTCATTATCAAATACTCGTTATTTATGGTTGGAAGTATCCGTCATAACCTTGATGATGTCTTCTCGTGTAACCATACCAACGACATAATCTCCTTCCATAACTACGAGCTGAACTACCTGATGTTTATCCATAGACTTAAGTGCGTTATAAACCGTCTCATCTGCTGAAATTACCCTAAGACTATCTGGATTCATAAGTTCGCCAAGCGTTGTTTCTGCTGTGCGCTCAAGTGGAACAAAATCTAAATCACGACGTACGAGAAATCCGATCAATTCGCCTTGTCTGGCGACAGGTATAGACGCCATTGGAAGTGAAGGTATTAGCTGATTAACAGTCTCCTCAACCGACAAACTACTTTCAAACATCCGTGGTATTGCTCGAGCGACACGCCGAACTTCTAAATCTAGTTGATTAATCCTAGTAGTCTTTGAGGATCTTGAATCGTATGCCCCCGCATGTTCTGCTTGCATTTCACCTCGAGATGAAGACATCAAGAACCACCCGATAAAAATAACCCATATTCCTCCCATCACATCGCCACTTAATACTTGCCAGACACCCCAGCCAATCAGCAAGTAAAACACGATTCGACCGACCCGTAATGCCACGCGTGAAGCTCGTTCACTATCACCAGTAAAACTCCATACTGCCGAACGCAACACGCGTCCACCATCCATGGGATAACCAGGCAACATGTTGAACCCTGCAACAAGTATGTTCATCCACCCTGTTAGAAATAGCACTCCATGTATCAGATGAACTTCGTCTTCATATACAGGTCCAAATTTGATCCACCAAAAAATCAAAGAGGCTCCAATTACAAATGAAATAGCTGGACCTGCGGCAGCAATAAGAAATTCATTACGTGGTCGAGTAGCCTTACCCTGAATTTTCGATACTCCACCAAAAAGAAGTAGCGTAATACCTCTCACACTCAACCCCTGTGAAATTGCCACGAGTGAATGACCAAGTTCATGAGCCAGTACTGAAACGAACAGAAATATGGTTGTTATAACACCAGCAATCCAACACTCAGTGGGAGACCATAATCCGAAAAAAGATGGGAATGCTGCCGTAGATAATGACCATGTAATAAGCGCAAACGCAATCAACCATGTCGCGTTAATATCAACAGGTATGCCGAAGACTGAAAATAATTTTATTGAACCACTCATTTGGTTATCAATCTTATGAAAATAACTCTTAATTCAATGACAAAATAATAAGCTATGACAAATCTATCCTCATAGACTTTACGCGTTCAAGCGCAATAAATTTTCTCTAAAATTCTAAAAACTTGTATGAATACGAGGAAAATAACGCATTAGTTCCCCAAGTCAGGGCTATCATTCACCGATTACGTAAGCTTCAAAAACATCAGAATCAATTATTTAATGTTAGATCCTCTCCATAATCGGAAAAGTACTGCATGGGTTTATTAAAGCAGCCATTTTATGGGTGGTGGATAGTTGGAGCTGGAGGACTCGTACAGTGGTACACATCCGCTGTGTTCTGGCGTGGATTTCAAGCTTTCATACCTCCGATTCTAAACACGTTTGGATGGAGCAGCGGAGCTACTGGCGCTGCTATCTCACTACAACGTAGTGAAAGCGGAATGATTTCGCCATTCGTCGGTGCATTACTTGATCGATACGGCCCTCGTAAAGCTATGGCATTTGGAGTATTTGTCACGGGTGGCGGATTCATCTTTATGAGCCAAATGCAGACTCTATGGCAGTTCTATGTTGCGATCTCTCTGTTGACTCTTGGAATGTCATTCGGAACATTCATTGTATTTGTCGTTACCGTAGCTAATTGGTTTGTAAACAAACGAGCTCGCGCTCTTGCGATCCTAATGTCTTTCTCAGCTATCGGCGGTCTCACGTTACCAATCCTGGTTGCTTCGATAGAAACATTCGGGTGGCGCGACATGCTTATGGCAACTGGAATAGGATTCTGGCTAATTGGATTTCCCGCAACCTTAATCATGAGAAAACGTCCTGAAGAATACGGGATGCTCCCCGATGGAGCTTCACATAAGGAAAATCCGCACAACAACGCATCTAGCACCAAATTCAACACCATCCGCGAACACACGATTAGCATGCGGCAAGCAATCAAGCTGCGTTTTTTTTGGCAATTAGCAATAGTAACGAGTCTAGGTCAACTCGTCAGTTCGACTAACCTGTTCCACTTCAGCGCTCTTCTAGAGTATGGAATTACCACTGCACTTGCGGCATCCGCAGCTGGAGCAGTTGCGATTGGCGACCTTTCTGGTAGGGCAGGAGTCGCCATACTCGGTGATAAATTCGACAAAAGAATGCTGCTAACAATAGCTATGATTATGCAAACTCTAGGAGTATCAGGGCTTGCAGGAATCAACGCAAATATCCTCGGTGTTAACCTAGGTCTATGGCCTTTACCATTCTTTGTAATTTTCTTCGGTTTAGGATTTGGAGCATCAATTCCATTGAGGTTGTCTATTCTAGGCGACTACTTTGGTAGAGGAAGCTACGGTTCTATCGTTGGACTCACTAGTTCAGTGAACGCTCTTTTTGGAGCAGCGGGTCCATTGCTTGTAGGGCTTATTCATGACATAGAAGGCAGTTATCGGCTTGGATTCACGACTCTGGCGCTACTTTTGGTCTTATCTATCCCCATGGCGATAGCTTTAGAACCTACAAGCCGAGTAGCGGCAAAAGCACGCCAATTGACACGTAAGACGTTCAGAGACCGTAATAGATTTGAATCACCGCCTCGATAGTCTAATGATTATTCGAAAATAACAACACTAGCTTAGCGTGCTACTAATCGCTCTGCGAAATAATGATAGTCTTTGCAACGTAGTCTCCCAGGGTGCGACTAACTAAAACAGCAAGTACGACTTCACCCACCTTTGGCACACCACCATCGTATCTGGTGTCTTGATTCACCCCGAATACCTGCCCATCTACCACCCAACGATTTCCATCAATCACCTCTACAACACCGGATACCATAGTCTCGATCAATACAGCTCTTTTGTTACTTGCCTCGGAATATATCTCAGAGTCAAGTGCCACTTGAAATTGTATTGAGATTATTACACCAAGATGAGATTCCAGAGAATCACGAATGAACAATACCTCTGTGACTACTACATCTGAGGTTTCTCGATTATCAAAATCATTGTCAATCAAGTCATTCAGTGGAGATAAAGAGTCGATTTTTCGACCATTGAGTTTGAGAATGGAATCCGGACCCACCCAGAGATCAAAGCGTTCTCCATTAGCGATCTCAACAACAATAAAGCGATTGTTTTCGGGTATCTCTACTACGGCTCCGCGCGACTGAATAAAATTATCTGATACTACCGAAAGTCTCTGGATTTCTCCTGTTTCTAAGACGTAAAAAACTATGTCGACCCAATCTCCAAGTTCGACTTTCAGCAAAGACCTGATCTCACGGCCGTCCTTGACTAAGTGTTCGCCGAGAGGTGCATCTGGAAGATGAAGATTTATTACCTTGGTTTCAGTTGACTGACCGGAAAGTACAGTCAAAGTCCCTTCCACAACATTGATAGATGTAATGATCCCAGATGCTTTAATCACCTTAGGTGACGCGATAGACACGGTCGTTGCAACATTATAAAAAGTCCCATCTCGACCAGTGACTGAATAGGTACCATTATTAATGTTCATTCCAGTTGTGAGAGTTTCGAACTGGACCCTTTTATCATCTACCACTAGCCACGTTTCGTCTCTGACCAGAACATTAAATACTTGGCCAGTATCACTAGTGACATGCAATCGTTTAGGCGCGAGCCCAATGCCGGTAATGATCCCTGAGAATTTAACATTCTTTCGCGCGACAACAATCAGGCTAGTAAACTCGCTAGCCTGTGAATCGGTTCGCGTGGCGGTGACAACAAGATCGCCAACCTGGACATCTTCGATGGTCGAAGATCGACCATCACGTACAATCGGGGCTTGATTGCCCGCACTAAGTTCGATTACATCACCGTCAGTTGGGAGTATAAACACCGAAGACTCTGCGTAATCTATCGAATCTACAATTCCTGAGATGTAATCTTCCTGAACGGGAGCAGAGGAACGCGATCGTATAGCTAACGCTCTTAAGGTTATATCTGAACCAGTAATGTCTGGAATTGAGTCAGCTTCTACCGATTCAAACTGAATATCTACAGACTGCCCAGCATTAAGGTCTGTGATCAAAGCATCCCTGCCATCCAACGTAATCTCGGTCTGATTAGTAACCTTCGCTGCAGCTTTGAGTGCCTTCTTATCATTCGATGCTATGACAATTCCCTGAGCATCAGCAAGAGATTCATCAATCTCCACCAGCGTGATGAGTCCGTGAAATGCTCGGCGAGACTCATGCTCAAGAACGGCCTCAAGCTCTTCGACTAGCCTAATAGGTTTAACTTCTATTGATACGGCTCTACGCTTATCCCCTTCGATGACGTACTTAACGTCCAATTCACTACCTGGATCAATCAGAGTACTCACATCACTCAAAACTAATGGATTGCTACTATCAGAAGAAATATCGTCAAGCATAATTTGGGGCAGATTCACCGTCGTTTCTAACAAGTCGTATTTAAACTCCACAGAGAATGGATAAGTACCCTCTCCACTCTTAGGAACAATCGTAAATGCGGAAGCAGTGATCTCGTCAACCAATCCACCCGATATACGCAGGAAAGGTTGTTCCTCGCCACGGTTTCTTGCAGCCAGCTCATAAATCTCATAGAGCTCCGTAAATCTCCTTTGAATTTCCTCCAGTTGTGATTGCGACTGTTGTAGTGTGCTCTTGTCAACTAGATCTGATTCAAGAAGTCTTTGTATCGCCCTGGTAGCATCATCTAATGCAGAAAGATGCTTGCTACGTGCATCTATAGCTATTTCAGAAAGGCGCTTGGACTCAGCTTCATCCAAAGCATCATTTTTTGCGTCCTGTATTCGTTCGACTGTCCTGCTTGTCAGTTCAAAGCCTACCGCCGTAAGGATTCCACTTGATCGATCAAGCCTAGCGACCATGGTGATCCCATCACCTAAAAGCGGAGCATCAATACCTGCCGGTATTAACACATCCACCACTCCCCCAGTCCTACTCTGAATTAAAATTTCGCCTTCTGAAACGCCTGTCACCACCCCAACAACATGTTTAGTAATCGGTTGTTCGTTCGCTACACGCACAAGAGTCCTTAGAGACTCTAATTCATCATCAGCATTTCTTATAGCAGTCGAAACAATTCTGTCACCCTCACCTACATCTTCAACCTCTGAACTATTTGAACCGATCTTGAGTTGAGATTGTCTAGTGAAATTTAGTGTTACAAGTCCTGATTTAGAAGCGACAACAATCGCGCTAGGAGGTCTTACCTCCACCGCTGTACCAAACACTGCCTCAATATCTTCAGGCTTAACCTTTGCATTAGCGGTATCAACAAAAATAACGTTGACCCAAGAGACTAGTACAACAACTAAAATTAAACGGAAATAGACCATCATTGTGTGTTCTCAGAAGGAATAGAGATAATGGCCAATGATGAATTAATCTGACTTCCCTCTAGGTTGCTAGCCACGACGTCTATAAAGTTAGGTCCAGGGTCCAAAGAAAGTGTTATCTCAAAGCTGCCATCCACCTGAACTTCTACGATAATATCGTTGACGCTTACTATCGCGTCCGCAGAAGTTACCCCCGTCAAAAGCACCGTGTCACTTCGAACAATGCTTTCGTCGCTTAAGCCTTCAAAATCTAATGTGAGATTAAACGTTATAGGTGAAACAGTGGGCGTGTTAACAGCTGTCGCTATGGGTGTAGGTTCTGGAGTAGCGGTGGGAGGAACCGGCGTAGGTACCGGAGTGGGCGGAACAGGAGTAGGAACCGGGGTAGCTATAACAACAGAGGTTGGAGAAGGTGGTAATGGAGTAGAAGTCGGGGCAGCGGTTGGAACTAGAGTAGCTGTTGGAGTATGTGGAACTGGAGTGTATCTAGCCCGAATCTCAACACACCCAGAAAAAAATAAAGCAAATACCACGGGCATCAAAAGTAAAGACGTAGACGCCCGATACCATCTAGCGGTTACTAAGCGAAATATTTCAATCATCTTCCAGAGACTTTAGAACGATTATCTAAGGGTAGTGACAAATTAAACGTCGTGTGGTGATCTATAACTCCAGTGCTATCGCTCGCTTGCTTAGATTCGACTAACAACTTTCCCCCACAACGTTCGGATAAAGTGCTTGCAATGAACAATCCAATGCCAGAACTTTGCTTTTCAGCTCTGGCGGAAAACTCCGGTGTCCATCCACGATCAAAAACGTGTGGTATGTGAGATTCAGATATCCCTTTACCATCATCCCAAACCGTGACCAAAAAAGTTGATTCTGTTCGCGTGAGGCGTATCTCAATATGCTTATCTGCAAACTTCGTAGCATTGTCAACAAGGTTTGTAATTACATGATCCAAAGCCGATCCATCACAATATACAAGACCAAAATCACTTGGTTCACACCACCAGCTCAGATCAAGTCCACGCTCACGAGCAATCGGCCTATACCGATCAGAAACATTCCGAACTATCGCTGCGACATCAACTGGTTCCACAGCTGGCACAGCAGTCCGGTCTTCAAGATCTACTAGAACCCTAACGTTTTCAATCATGAGTCTGAAATTAGGAGCTTGATTTTCAATCTCTTCCAACAGTTCAGAAATCATCTTGGAACTTAATTCGCCGGTCTCATTTAGAAGCGCTCTGGCTTCTCTTTGTTTGCCAAGAATGCGTCGCAGTGGACGACCAATATCATGAGCAAAGGTATCGAAATAATCTTGGGTAACCTGACTCCAAGTTCTATCATCGGATACGCCTAGTTGGTTCTTACGGGCTATATTCTGGTAGAAAGCAATTGCCCATATGGCACCAAATATGAATACCCCTCCGCCAATGTAAGCTATCGGTTCGATATACCAGAGAGTACCCTCAAATAACGGCTCTCCAATAATTGGTGACAGCAAAATAAGCAGGAGTCCCAATCCTGCGACTCCAACGCTAGCCCGCCTAAATATTCTGAGCATTTACCAGTTCACCCTATTTCATCGCTGCTTATCAACACGCATTACGGATTTTGACTAGTCCTCGGGGTTTACTAGTCGATAACCCCTATTCCTAACATTGAAAATCAATTCGTTAGCTCCAAACTCTCTGCCTACAGCCTTTCCCAGTGAAACCTTAAGCTCACGTATTCTTACCCGCAGGGAAGCCCGTGAATCCTCACCTTCAGAAAACCGTTCCAATCTTGAAAATGGTACTAATTCACCTTCTGAACGATACATAGCAGAAGCAAGCTCAATAAGAATTTCAAGCTTCATTCCTTGAATTTCTTTTATCAACTCTCTACGACCATCATTGATCACATAAACCGCAGCATTCTCGTTATCAAGTTCAAATAATGATCCTATTTTTATTGTCTCAGGAGCGCTTCCTATCAGTCGTCGCAACCGCAACACGACTTCTTCAGGGCTAGCCAGTTTATCTATGAAATCTACTGAAGAACTAACGCTTAAACTAGCACTAACAGCTGTATCACGGTAAGGTCCCTGCGTGTACTGAGTGAACATCAACACAGGCATACTGCCATCAAAATCTACGATGCTTTTCAAAATAGAAAGACCTTTGAAACGATCTGAATCATACTCACCAAACCGCACATCTAATAGAACAGCCGAGGGGCGTTCAGTTTCCAAAGCAAAAAGTGTCTGAACTTCGTAATCATCTCCTGTTATATTTTCGCCCTCTGGAGCAACTACGATGGGAGTAAATCCATCTGCCTCAAGTTTCCTTAAAACTGAGCGCATAAGATCGGACATGTGCTCATCGTCAACAACAAGTATTTTCTGGCCGCCGCCAATTTTATTTTTCGAAGTCAAAACAGTCCTCTGTGATTACTTCCCAAGGTTGTGTAGATGCACAAAACAGTCTGAAGAAATAATCAACTCTGTCGACTGTATCACGCACACACAGTTTTGCCTGTTTTTAGTTACAAGCAGCCAATAAGTTATTTTTTCTATTATCTATCAACCAAGAAAATCCGCTTACCAAAAATCCTAAGTGATAAACAAATCATGGTCATCTCTAAACGAGTTATTTGAAGCCATAAACACGTTTAGAGGGTCGACTCACTCTTTAGGGAACGATATGCTCACTTGATCGTACTTTAAACCCTCTAAATTCGAGAAATAACCACCTGTGACCGACAAGTTCGTCCACCTACACAATCATTCTGAATATTCGTTGCTCGATGGATTCAGTAGATTAGACGACATGGTGGCGAGGACAGCCGAACTCGGACAGCCAGCGATCGCCTTAACCGACCACGGCACTCTCCACGGTGCAATCGATATTTATCAATCGGCCAAGCGGGCAGGCATTAAGCCAATCATCGGTGTCGAGGGTTATGTGGCAGATGGGCAGCGAAGTGAACGAAATCCTCAAAAGCGATTCCCGTCACACATTACCCTCTTGGCGCAAAACCGAGCTGGCTACCAAAACCTTTTAAAACTAGTAACAGCTTCACATATAGAGGGATTCTACTACCGCCCCAGGATGGACCGAGAAATACTAGAAAGGTACAGCGAAGGCATCATTGTACTTTCAGGATGTGCTTCTGGAGAGCTCGCACGCCACTTGAAAAACGGTGATCAGGACGCAGCCCACCAAACGATCGAGTGGTATGGCAACGTCTTTCAGGATAGATATTATCTCGAAATGATGATGCATGACCACGTGCCTGGGCAAAGTGAGATCAATGATGCACTCATCGAACTAAGCAGCAGCACAGGCCTGCCAATGGTTGTCACAAATGACTCTCACTATGTACGAAGGGAAGATAGCGAAGCACAAGACATACTCACCTGTATACAGACCAACTCTAACGTAAAAGACCCAAAACGCCTCCACATGGAAGACGACACTTATTACCTACGCTCAACAGGAGAAATGTATGCAGAATGGTCACATCTACCCGAAGCGTTGCAAAACACTGTTAAGATCGCTGAATCGTGCGAACTAGATTTAAATTTCGGAGAAACTCACGTACCCCGTTACATAACGCCGAAAAACAAACCTTCAATGGATTACCTTAGGGAGCTATGCCACAAAGGACTAAGCAAGCGATTCAAAAATCCGACTGAAGAATACAGAAGTCGTCTCGAATATGAACTTTCAATCATCGAAGAAACCAAATTCGCTGATTATTTTCTAGTTTGCTGGGACATTTTCAACTTCGTCAACGAGAAAGGAATTTTATCCGCCGTTAGAGGATCAGCTGCTGCAAGTCTTGTTCTTTACTGCCTTGAAGTCACACAAATCGATCCCGTTGAAGCGGATTTGTTCTTCGAACGATTTTTGAACATTGAACGACGCGAAATGCCTGACATCGACATGGATTTCGCTGACGATCGCAGGGAAGAGGTGATCAAATACTGCATAGACCATTACGGAAGAGAACACGTTGCTCAGATCATCACATTCGGCACTCTAGGCGCAAAAGCCGCTATCCGAGATACCGCTAGAGCTTTAGCGTTACCGCTAGAACTAAGTGACAAGCTCGCCAAAATGGTACCAACAACACTCAACATAAAACTGAAAGACGCTATCGAAGAATCGACTGAAATTCAATCCGAAATCAGCCGCAACCCTGAAGCTAGAGAACTAGTCGATATGGCGTTAAAAGTCGAAGGGTCGGTCAGGCACGCGAGCACCCATGCAGCGGCCGTTGTCATATCAGAAAAACCTCTTACAGATTACGTACCACTACAACGTTCGACCAGCGGTAAAGAAAATTCAAGCCCAACTACTCAATACGCAATGCACCCAGTAGCCGACGTGGGTCTGCTGAAAATGGACTTCCTAGGTCTTGCAAACTTGTCAATTCTAGACAGATGCGTGAAGCTTATCGCAGAAACGACCGGAGAACATATGGGTGTATACGATGTTCCTATCGACGACCCGAAAGCTTTCGAAATTCTGGGAGACGGAGATACATTTGGTGTTTTCCAGCTCGAATCGGAGGGAATGCGAAAAAATATAAAACAGCTTAAACCTACAACTATCAACGACGTAGCAGCGATGATCGCGCTTTATCGTCCTGGTCCAATGGAACATATCGGGACCTTTATAGAGTCAAAACATGGTTTAGCAGAAATCTCTTACCCGCATGAAGATCTAAAAGACCTACTTGAGCCTACGTACGGCGTCCTTGTATATCAGGACCAAGTAATGCTCATTGCGCAGACTTTCGGAGGTTACACGCTTGGTGAAGCCGACATCCTCCGCAAAGCCATGGGAAAAAAGAACGCAGCAGTCATGCAAGCCGAATACGAGAAATTTTCTAAAGGGGCACTCAAAAACGGTTACACCAAAGAACAAGCGGACACAGTTTTCAACTTAATGGAACCTTTTGCCGGTTATGGGTTTAACAAAGCCCACGCTGTTTCATACGCATATATCGCTTACTGGACAGCATACTTTAAAGCTAACTATCCAACCGAATACATAGCCGCTGTTCTAGATTCTGCTTCCGGCAATCCTGAAAAAGTTTCAACAGCTATTCGAGAGGCAAATCGTCTAAATATTGAAGTCAAACCGCCTAGCATCAACTACTCGAGCTCAGGATTCACTATCGAAATAAATAAAGATGGTCAGGACGCAATCAGATTCGGTATGGCTGCAGTGAAAAATGTCGGTGCCAGCGCCGTGGAACCCATAGTTGAAATCAGACAGTCCGGTGGTCATTTCAAAGACATCGAAGACATATGCCGGCGAGTAGACTCAAAATCCCTTAACCGACGCACTATCGAAAGCCTGATAAGAGTAGGAGCCTTTGACGAGTTTGGAGGGCGCGGTAAGTTACTTGAATCTGTAGATCGAATTATCGCAGCAATATCACGGCAGACAAAACTTCGTGAGTCCGGGCAAACTTCAATGTTCGATATGCTTGGAGATTCAGTTCCAGCGCCTATGGTAGAGATTGATATTTCGGATGATGATGACACCACAGATCAAGAACGAGTCATATGGGAACGCGATCTATTAGGTGTAGAACTCACGCAAAGCCCATTCACTCGTGAGATGCGACAACAACCCGACAACATCGTTGTTTTCTCAACAGACATCACTGGCGATATGTCGGGTGAAAAGAAAGCTGCCCTTGGACAGGTAAATGGCATACGCCCATTAACCACAAAACGAGGTGAAAAATTCCTTTCGTTAAATCTAACTCTTCTGGATGGAGACATAGAATTGGTAGTCTGGCCAAACATACTCGAACATACTACCGATCTTTGGGAGAACGGAAATTTTGTGTCCATCAGCGGTGAAGTTCGCGAACGGTTTGGAAGGGTTTCTATATCGGTCGAAACCGCCAACCGATATCAACTTAAGGGCGACAGAAAAGCTGAAACATCACGTAATCAAGAAGCACAAGTAATCAGAACTGGTTTCAACGAAGCAAGTGAACCACGTCCGGTCCTTAATGACCCCATGACAGGTCAAAACACTGCTAATAAAGATGCTGCTGGTCAAGAAGAATTTTTAAGCCATAGTCAACCCAATAAAATCGATGATTCAGAAAGAAATAATCCTGTCAAAAAGCATGTCGAGTCTATGCCTGATGAGCATTCACCATCAGAAAAAGCTACATTTGTTGAAGAAACTGTAACTCAGGAAGATTTCGATAGTCATGGTCCCATTCTAGTACGCGTTAAAGAAACAGGCGATGCCGCAGTTGACCGGTATCGCCTCGAAGACATAATGCGCCTCTTGGTCGAATTCTCTGGATCTGATGAAGCAATACTTGAGGTTGAAACAGGGCAAGAAATTATACGATTAGAAATGCCGTTTAAAGTTCAATCATGCACCGAACTAACCAACCGCCTCAACGAATTACTCGGTAATGGTGCAGTGCGTTCTGCAGTGAGCTAACAAACAATCTCAATAAGATGCAGTGGGAAGTAATCAAAACAGCTCCCGATCAACTAATTGCTGAGTCTTGGTGTGGACTCCTGCAAAAGTCCGGAATTGACTGCAAAATTCAACCCGGTGATGTAATCGGATTTCTTGGAATTTCAGTATTTCCTGTACGACTAATGGTCAGGGCATACGACTTAGATTTAGCCAGTTCAGTGCTTAACACTTTCATAAATGAAGAACGGGCGTCGCAAGCAACTAATAATATTGAGAATCAAGATCTAGCCTAGTTATCGGTTAGCTTCCATCTGGAGCAACTGGGCTTTCAAGGGTAAACCGTCTCCTCCAAAACCATGCAGTGCGCCATTGGACGCCACCACACGATGACAAGGTACCAATAATGCAAGTTTGTTCCTTGCCATGGCCTGTCCAGCACCTCGTGCGGCTTTAACATTGCCTGCCTTACCCGCTAACCAAGCGTAACTACGAGTTTCACCGGGTGGTATAGATCGACACGCATTCCAAGCGTTTTTAAAAAAAAGAGAAACTTTGCGTGTATCGATAGGTATGCAAGTAAGATCGACTTTTTCACCTGAGCAATATGCAATTATCAACTTTCTTGCAGCTACATAATCTTCTGGAACATGTTCTGCGACGTTAACCTCTGGTTGCACAGCATCTAGGGAAGACTCTGGCGATAGTTCCGGGAGACTCACTCGCAAGATTCCATAATCACCACCAACAATTGCAACCCATCCCATATCAGTTTCGAAAACGTCATAAGTTATGTTTTTTTCTTCATCAACCATTTAACGAATACTTTAACTGACTAATCACGTACGAATACCACTAATCCGCCTCAGCCTTTGAACTATTAAGCCTTTAGCCAATTTTCTCCATGCGCTATCTAGATCGTTTTCATATCCATCTGGTTGAAGACCACTTCGATTTGGTCCAGCATATACGCTCCTTTGAAATTCTGTAGCAATGTAAATTGCAGGTTCCATAACTGAGGATTTATGCCTGCCAAGCCTTGACGCAAATTCCAATGAAGTCTCATTATGAAGACGCCTCAATCCAAGTATCCACCCAATCCTTGTCATACGCACGTAAGCTCGAGATGGTGCAGGCAACCTGCGTAAACTAAGCCACCAAAAGAACATAGCCAAAAGTGGACCCGAGGCTAATATTACGACCCAAATGATTGGCCACAACGTTAACGTTGTTTGATCAAGCGGTTCATCACTACTGTAAATACCAGCCCCTCCACCTGCGCCACGTGCTTCGCGAGCTAAACGCTCAAGGTCAGCAATGTCATCTAAAAATTGAGGATCTTCTTCAGCAGAACCTATACTGCCAGCTGAGAATGGGTCGGTAATATCCGGCAGTGGTAGTAACTGCCCCCTATCGACATCAAGCATGCCAGGAGTAACCTCGTAATCAATCCAGCCGTAGTCTGGGAAGTAAACTTGCGTCCAACCGTGTCGATGGCGATCTCTAACCAAAAACATTTCGGCATCAGAAATGTATTCACCAGGTGACCATCCAGCAACAAACCGTGCGGGCACGTCAACTGCCCGAAGTAATACTGCAGCAGCTGAACCAAAATACTGACTATATCCTTTGATTTTGGTCGCATCACAATCTGGGTTCACGCTTGGACACGACTCATTAGGAGTTTGAAAAAGAAAATAGAAGAGTCCGTCCACCCCAAAATCAGGTCCATCAATTTCAAGTGAATATTCCTGATCTTGAAGAAAATTTTTGATTGCTTCAGCTTTTTTAAATGGAGTATCTGCCTCTCCTTCACGAACAATCTGAAACGCTAGATGTCGTATTTCAGGTGGAAGATTAGTTGGCAGTTGCAGATATCTATCACTGATCCATTTCGGGTGCTCAGTACCCGCTTGATCTAGTTGCTCATCTGTTGCAAGAGTCACAAAGGTTTGAATCGAAAACGAGTTTTCCTTAGGAATCTCCTCTGAAAGGACGACTCCCACCTGCTCAATCGGTGAGAGACGTCCGATAAAAACTTTATTAGCACGGCCCGAATTTGAATCTGTTTCCAGTTCAAATACGATTGTCGCCCAATCAATCTTTTCGTCGCTAGAACTTACAGGTGACAATACAGTTTCGAATGTTTCTTCAGAACCGTCTTCATTTATCACTACTCGAGTAAGCACTTGATCTTGACCGGTTGTATCAGCGGTGACAATCACTCGCAGTACCTGACGCACTAATTCAGGTGGAAGAAAATAATCCACTGGCACAAGTTCATTTATTGCTAATCGAATAGAAGAAGCAATCAAATTTATGTCGGGCGGTAATTCCTCTAAATCATCTACTGATCCAGATAACTTAATCGGCCATTCAATAGGATTCAAAACCTGAACTTCAGTTTCACGATCAACTGAAAATACTGCCCCTGATGGAACTACCGTGCGGGTATCAACAAGTGGGACATAATCTACTGACACACGTTCCCGCTCTAAGTCCGTCATTACTGGTGTCAATGACGTACGAGGGGCTGCATCTTTAACTGTGTTTGGGTCAGTTAGCCAGCCTTGAGGTGTATACGTCTGATACACACGACCTGCATGCGGAATGACATATTTGGACTTAACCCACATCAACGGTTCTTCCGTCAGATTTATTGAACCTCCGAAAGCCATAGTCTGCGAAGGAGTGGAAAATAATTTATTACTTCCTGGACCATCAACTCCTGCAAGCAGTCTATTCGCAGGATCCTGTAGCGCATAGAACGGCGCTCGAAGTAAATGCCACGTCTTCTGAATCTCGACTGATCGCGGTTCCCAGACGGGCAAAAAGGCACTTATTAAGACAATAGGAAGAGCAAACAGAAGTCCATCTTGCACTGCTGCCCACGCAAGATTACGGGAGTACCCGATTCCCTGCGCAGTCCATCTCTGAATTCGCCTAACAGTAGTCAAATGGGCAAACAAAGCAATTCCACCGACAAGAAATAGGAAATATGTGTGCTCATGTTGACCATGTCGATAGCTGAGGTTGGTAAGAATCACCAAAGACAACAAGACGGTAGGGAGCCATGGAGAATTAAATCGGAAAGTTAGAGCAGTAACTCCATAACCGACCAACCAAGCTGCCGTCATAAACATTAGAGCAAATGGAACGGTATCCGTGCTGATACCACCACTCTGGGCTGTTTCAATCCACATTGAAAAACGCGAAATACCGTCGTACGCCCGCTCAAAAACGTTAGTTCCTGAACTTTGTGGAGTCCCACGCCATATGACTACTAGAAAGCCGAATACCAGCGCATAAACAGACTTAAGATAAAGATTTATGTTCAATTTTGAGGCTATAAAAGCCGCAACGGTTCCTAGCACTAATGCTGGTATTACAGATGGCAGATCCCCCCACCCAGCAAGCATTACTGACCAGCCCACATTGAGCATCATCCACTGGAGAATAGTGAAACTCACCCAATCGTAGATCGGAGCGAACCGTGCAATCGCTGCAAAGATAATTTCAAAACGATTTTTCGAATAAACAGACGAGCTTACAGATGAAGCATCTGGAGTGTGTTCGAAAAAATCAGTAGCGGTACTCATTGATTACCGCCATACGTGTTCTCTGAGGTGATATTAAGATGGTCAGTTTGTCCCGATTGAATCCTGACTGTGGCTTGGCGTAAACCTTCTTGTTGCTCAACAAGAGGCATACTAAGAGCACTAGCGATCGATTCACCTCTGGACAATGGATAGGTTGATACTCCAAGAGTTTTCAAGTGGTCTAAAGCAGCGGCGTTAGATTCACCGTTAAACGATGCTCTATCTATCAACACGGTGCTCACCCTTACTCCTCGTCTAGTCAGCCCGCCTAACGCTTCGATCCAAGGTCCATCCATAGATGCGGTAATTACTACAAGTGATGTGTTCTGCCCTAAATCCCTTTCAAGCTCGCTAAGTGCTTGGAGAATTCCTATATTGCCAACCGGTTTACTAGAAGCGATGTGTCGCATGATCAATTCACGTTGATGCGCAGAACGGTCAGGTAGTGCGACAATTGATTTATTACCATGCGCAACATATCCAACCGGCAAAAATCCCTGGTTGTATTTATCTATGACTGACGCAGCAACCGTCGCACCCATTTCATCAGTCGAGTCTTCACCATCAAAAACCACTGAATCTCGATGCTGATCAAACAGGACCCACATATTGCTAGACGAACCCTGATCAAATTGTTTAACCATCAAGTCACCAGTACGAGCAGTCGTTAGCCAGTGAATCCTACTCAGCGAGTCACCTGCTTCATATTCTCGAACTGAAGCTACCTCTGTACTCAATATTCGTGCACGTTGACGACGGGAGTTGTCCCCAATGAGGTGTATCGAAGGTGAGGCGAAATCAGGTATGTCTACAATTTTTGGATAAATTAAAACTTTTTCCGTTCCACCAAACTGGACTTCATAAGGAAACATCGCAAAAGGATCGGAAGTTCGAGCGACTAAGGGGCCAACGGTGTACTCTCCTCTGCGAGTAACCACACCACTCATATCAATACGGTCAAACGCCACCATCAACCCAAGGCTCGCGACCTTCTTGAACCGAACACCGGGAAGGTCAGTCTGATCTTCAACCTCTACCCAAGCTTTAGGAGTACCGCCAGTGTTACGTAAAATCACCGTCTCAGAGATCGTATCGCCGACCTTATATGGCCCATTAAGCCTTTCGACCTCAGCACTCATATTACGGGAACTACTTCGAGCCCAAAACAATCCGGATATTAGTAGGATGCCCAGTGCATAGTAAAGTCGCACAGAAAGATCAAATCCTGTCGCCATACCCGTCAGAAATTCAATCACCATCACAACAATGATTCCGTACAGAATAGGATTTTGCCTAAAACGACGACGACCGAAACTTTTACGCCCAGAATCAGAGGCTACAAAGACTGGATGTGCTTCGCGATTATTGTCTGGTCTAATAGATCGGAGCATATGTTCCGTTTGATCAAAAATTTTTAAACAATCACTAGATAACTATATTTAGTGATTGGTTCATTTCGAATAAATACTAAGTACCTCGAACACTAGCACCTGGAACGGGTATTTGATTTAAAACATCAGCGATCACAGTCTCCTGAGTCACTTCACGCATCCTTGCTGAAGGCGTCAACAAAACTCTATGAGCAAGAACTGAGCTTGTAATTGCTTTAATGTCATCCGGGACAACGTAATCCCGCTCGTGTAATAAGGCGTAAGCCTTTCCGCCTTTCATCAAATTAATTGATGCTCTGGGCGAAACTCCGAGAGCAGCCTCAGGATGATTCCTTGTAGCGTTAGCTATATCTACTATGTACTTCTTTACGAGCACATCGATAAATACATCATCTGCTTCGTTTTGAAGTCTAATTATGTCCTCAGGTTTACACACCGGTTCAAGTTCGTCGATAGGATCGGTGTGTTCTCGTCGATCCATAATCGAAACTTCCTGATCTACATCCGGATAACCAAGCGAAATCCGCATAAAAAATCGGTCTAACTGTGCTTCTGGAAGCGGAAAAGTCCCTTCATACTCGACAGGATTCTGAGTGGCGAGAACCATAAAAGGATTCGGTAGCTCACGGGTTGTACCTTCAACCGTTACCTGTTGTTCACCCATAGCTTCAAGTAATGCAGATTGGGTTTTTGGAGTAGCCCGATTAATCTCATCAGCAAGAACAATTTGCGCCATAACGGGACCCGGCCTGAATTCAAAGTTACCTATTTTCTGATTGAAAACAGAAGCACCAGTTACATCACTTGGCAGCAGGTCTGGAGTGAACTGCATTCGACGATAGTTACAACCAGTCGATGTCGCGAGAGACCGAACCAACATTGTTTTGCCTACACCGGGGACATCTTCAATTAAGACATGCCCATTGCTAATCAAAGCGACAAGAGCAAGTTCAACGGTTTCGGTTTTACCAACAATAACCTTGCTGACGTTTTCAATCAGCGCGTTGATAAGAGTTTTTGAGTCAGCAGTAAGAGTCACAAAGGTCGTTCCTGTCCTCGGCAGACAACCTTATTCAGAACAAAATTTGGCTTTACAACCCTAATATAAGTTGCTGAATTTACCCAAAACAACAAAGCCTGCCTGCCTGACATGGTGCACCGAAAACAACTTTACCGCTCAGAGGTTTATTTCCATTCCCACATATCCCAAGAAGCATTGCCTTCCGCGTCAACCAACCAATCATAGACAACTGCCATACCATTCAAGCTAGAAAGTGAAGGTGCTGATGTCTGAAAGTAAACCATACCTTTAAAACTTGAACCACCATCTTCAGTGAAACGTCCGATACCAGTCGCAGTAAAAGTTGCAACTCCATCTTGGGCCATGACCACACCCGAATTGGGGCATTCTCCGTAAAGAGTACCGTCTGCCCGCATATCGGACGTGTATGTAGCCATGCCTTGTACCTCAGCCCCTACCAAAGTACCTGCCCCCATAGTTGTCGTCTCAAAACTAGGTAAGCCATCGATTGATGGAAGTACTTTGTTACTAGTTGTGAGTTGCATGGATCCTAATTTTTCACCCAACATTTTGCAGTCCTTTCAAAATAATTTTCCTACTAGACACAGTATGTCATCTGAATTTTTCTTTAGTGGTTTAGAGTAGTTCAAACAGTTCTATTTCTACAAAATCTAAACATTATCGAATCCTATCAATATATTTTGGAATCTTAAGGGCCATCTCAGGTCGATGTAGGTCATAAAGGTCCACCGGTTCGTAAGGACGTTCTAACGCTGCTTCTTCGTTGAATTCAACGCCTAAACCTGGGTTATCTGGGATCTCCATCCATCCATCATTCACCTTTATTCCCGTATGACAAACATCAAAACGCCATGACTCAGGTGGAAAATGTTCAAGCGCAAAAAAGTTTGGTACCACTGCAGCAAGTTGTAATGCTGCTGCATGAGAAACTTCACCGTTCGGGTTATGTGGGGTGAAAGCTGCATAATGAGAATCAGCTATCGCAGCAATTTTCATAGCTGAAAGGATTCCGCCAGCGTGAGACATGTCTGGTTGAACTATGTCCGCTCCACCAAGCTTAAGCAGTTGAGTAAATGCAAAAGGTGTAAATAACCGCTCACCCGTCGCTACCGGTATGTTGATCTTGCTCCGCACAAAGGCCATCGCATCAAAATTTTCATGTGGCACGGGTTCCTCAAAAAATCCAATATTAAACTGCTCAACCGCCTTCGCTGCCTTAACCGCATTTGCTGCCGTTTGAAAAATACCGTTGCAATCTATGAACAGATCTATGTCAGGACCAACAGATTCTCTAATACTTCCTACAGCATCAATGCCTTCGTTCAAAATCGCATTTTCTAGCCTATAAAAATCAATACCATCGCGACCTGACCATGGATTAAATTTCAGTCCCTTGAATCCAATAGAAATCGCATATTTTGCTGCTTCAGCAAACTCATCAGGGGACATGCCTGCTTTATACCAACCATTTGCGTAAAGCTTGACCTTTTCACGAGTTTTACCCCCAAGTAGCTCATACACAGGTACCCCCAGCGACTTTCCTTTCAAGTCCCAAAGGGCGGTTTCCACACCACTTATTGCGCTGTTCAAGACCTCGCCACCAGCATAGAAAGCGCGCCGGTACATCTCCTGGAAGTGTTTCTCAATAGTTGAAGGATTTTTTCCCGTTATATAACGAGCTAGTTCACCAACTGCAGCACGTACAGAATCTGCTTTTCCTTCAAGAGTAGCTTCACCAATGCCGTGGATTCCAGAATCTGTCTCTAATTTAACGATGACCCAGTTGCGCCAACTCCCACCTATAACGAATGTCTTTACTTTTGTAATACGCATGATTTGAGCATCATAGTCCA
>DBSW01000101.1 GCA_002306745.1 Dehalococcoidia bacterium UBA1332
CTAGTTGAGTTGGACATGATGGGTAAAATTCTAGAGTTGAATCCCGACCTACCATTTGTCCTTATCTCCACAGATCCTATAGAAACAAGAGAAGATGCGGTCGAATTCCTTTCTGACTTTAATCTTGAAGATCGAGAATCATGGATGTTTGCAGATGGTTTTGTTGAACGTCTAAGATATAGTATCGATCCGAATTGGTATGGTGAGCTGCCGAGAAGCTATTTCTATGACCGAAGACACAAAATGAAGTCTCACAGTGGAATTATGAGTACAGAACTACTAGAAAATTGGTTTACTCAAAACATAATCTTTCAATAAAGATACGAGAAACCTCTCTTCTACTTCAGAAGCCAATATTCCAGCTATAAACAAGCCCTACCCTTAAAATTAGGTTCGCTGGCTTACGAAGGTTTTGAACTGAATCACTTAAAGCTCACCGACCACAACAATGTTGTCACCGCTATTTACCGGCGGAGTACCAAATAGTATGAGTAAAACTCCAGCTGAAGGCGCGAAAATCTCTTCGAGCATATTCCCATGATAATCGGTTATAGCTCCTAATCGAGTGCCTGCCGTAACGTAATCACCAGTCTCTACTTTTGAATCAGCATAAAATATACCATCATGGTTACTGTATATCCGAGAACGTTCGCTGATCACCAGAGGGTTTTCAACTACATTTGGTTCTCCAGGAATCATTTCAAGATCGCGCATGATGCTGAGTGTGCCGTTCGTAATTGGATCGATATACCGATCATCAGTGCTCCCAAGCTCACCAGACTCTATGTCTATGGCCGGAATACCAAGCGTTACGGCTTGCGCGCTCGTGTAGATAGCCTCATCTGCCGAAGTATAAGAACCTGCGAACCGCACGATCGTGCCTAACCCAAATGACAAAGCTAATCTTCTAGATTGCTCAATCACTTCTTCACCACCAGCTTCTCCATAATAGGCGCTGTAGGAGGGCCGCAGGCTTTCGTTTCCATCACCAGAATGAATATCTACTAGATAGTCGGTACGCATCATTACTTCGTTTCTAATTACATACGCAATCCGATCAGTAATCGTTCCATTAATGTTACCTGGAAAAGAGCGGTTTAAATTCTTTAAATCATTAGGCCCCATATAGATGGTCCGACCACTAAATGCCGGCATGTTAGCTATATGTACAATAATAAGTGTACCCCGCAGTTCAGATGGGTCTATCAACGGAGCCAACTTTTGCATCGCCAAGATTGGCGCGTATTCAGAACCATGAATACCCGCAATCATGGCTAAGGCAGGACCCTCTTCAGCACCATGATGAACAGTAATGGGTATAAATGATTCGATCCCATCCTCACCACCTGGCACCGACAGTTCGCCGCGTAAGGTTTCACCTGCAGAGACAGCGTATTCACCAATCCTAAACACAGAATTTTCAGAATGATGACTCTCTGTCTCATCCTCTTGCTGAGCGAAAACATCAAACGATGCCGCTAGCAACCCAATGAAGATCAGCAAATATCTCAAAATAAAACCCTAACAAGCAACAAATAATGATTAACTGAATTAGAAATTATATCTGGCCGAAAATCTCCATCTGGTTGGTGCCCCGGGCTCTACCCAAACATCGGCATAGGAATTCGTGTAGAACTCCTCGTCAAACACATTGTCGACGTCAATTCGAACACTCCATGAGTCAGATAGCTCAACTTGCCCAAACACTCTAGCTGTCGAGTAACTCGGTAGATAAAAATCATACGCAGTCCAGCCTACCCTTTCATCAGTATAAACGGCGCCAGCCCCAATTTGCGCCATTAATCCATTTAAGGAGATAGATTTAGAGATCTGCACATTACCTTGGTGTTTTGGTGAGTTAATCATCTGATCGCCGTCGTCAATCTGCGCACCGAAGTCAGCGTCTGGATTGCTGTTGGTAAATTCAGCGTCTACGTATGCGTAAGAGAGCCACAAATTAAAACCTGATCTGGTTTCAAATGCTGCATCAACTTCTATACCTCGGCTCCGAGCTTCTCCGGCATCAGCCGAAAACCAACCCACTGCCTGCGCTTCCGGTCGGTTATCATTTACAAGGATATTACTTTGGTCAACATCAAAGAGCGCCAAAGATACAGAACCGGAAACTTGATCGGTAACCGCACCTTCAAACTTGAATCCGATTTCACTTGATTCGGTTAGGTTAGGATCAAATTGGCTTCCTCGAAAATCGGAACCCGCCTGCTGACGAAAGCCCTCTCCGTAGGAAGCATAAACACTGAACTCATCATTGAGGCTGTAAACGGCCCCTAATTGAGGAGTAACACGCGAATCGGAACTGGTGACAGTCTTTGCTGGAGAGGAACGAAGATTAGTTAAATCTTGCTCAAAGTCATCCCATCGTAGCCCTAATCGAATTTGAAGCTTATCAGTCAAGTCGATCTGATCTTGAACATAGACTCCTACGCCATTCATTTCTTCTTCACGATTAGTATTCGGTCCCGGGATCGGTTGAGGATGTTGCCCATATACCGGATTGAATACATCTAATAGAAGGTAACTCGCAGGATCAAGTGCATCAATATCACCATTTGGACCAAACCAGCCGGGACGATACCTTAGCAATAATTGATCAGTGTTAAATTCATCATAGTCTGCGCCAAAAATTAACCTGTGGCGAACCGAGCCTGAGGTAAATTCTCCAGCTAACTCTGCTCTGAGCACCGTATAGTCAGTTTCATAATCTCGAAATCTAAAAAATCTTGATAATGTTTTACCATCCAAAAAGTACGTCTGACGACCGCCAAAATTTGGCTCAGAG
>DBSW01000051.1 GCA_002306745.1 Dehalococcoidia bacterium UBA1332
GGCTATTTAGGATAAGCGATTATTTATATATAGGGCGTGCTTGCAAGGCATATATGATGTATTTATACACCCTAAATCGATCATGTCAGAAACTATAAATCGATCTTTTCCCTTGGAGTCGAAAGTTAGGTTAGTGTTGCGCTTTCAATCCTATTCGATTTTATGTTGGGAGTTTAGGCATCTTAACGGGGTAGGTTGTAGGATGTGCCGTGTAGGCTAATAAATTTCATGACGACCAGCTCACAAGACAGTTCGAACTCAGTTTTACAGGTGCGTAATTTGCGCACTTCATTCAATACATCTGTTGGCAGAATTGGCGCTGTTAATGATGTTTCTTTCGAAGTGAATTACGGTGAGACCGTTGGTTTAGTTGGTGAAAGTGGTTGCGGCAAGAGCGTGAGCGCTTTATCGATCATGAGGCTGGTACCTAATCCGCCAGGTCTGATCGAGAATGGCGAGATCATTTTCGAGGGTGTGGATCTACTTGATCTATCTGAAAAAGAAATGGAATCAGTTAGGGGCGCAGGGATCGGGATGATTTTTCAGGAGCCGATGTCTTCACTTAACCCTGTTTTGACAATCGGTCGTCAAATTACTGAACCGCTTGAGGTTCATATGGGTCTGACAGGTGCAGCGGCGGAAATTCGTGCAACTGAGCTACTAGATATGGTCGGAATACCGGATGCTCGAAAACGTTTGAATGATTACCCTCATCAGTTAAGTGGCGGGCAGCGTCAGAGGGTGATGATTGCCATTGCACTCAGTTGCGAACCAAAGTTACTTATCGCTGATGAAGCAACTACGGCGCTGGATGTGACGATCCAAGCTCAAATCCTAGAATTGATGAAAAACTTGACTGAACAGACTGGTACTGCTTTAGTCATAATTACTCATAATTTGGGCATTATTGCTAGATATGCCGACCGTTTGAACGTGATGTACGCCGGAAAGATTGTTGAGTCTGGTGGCGCAGAACAGGTCTATATGCGTCCCAGCCATCCCTACACCGTTGGTTTATTGAATTCGGTACCTCGTTTGGATCAACCTACCACAAACAGGCTGGATCCCATAGATGGTGAGATACCTGACCCAACGAATTTGCCTATTGGCTGTGCTTTTAGGACCCGATGTCGGTGGTCTAAATACGAGTGTGCTTTGTCTGAACCACCGTTTGTGAAGGTTCAAGATAGGCAAGGCGTTGCTTGTTTCGAGGCTAAGACTGTAACCGAATCAGTTGGCTTGGCTTGGCAATGACTAACACTTCTGGTCTATCAATTTCGAGCAGCCTTAAGGACACTAAAGAGCAGGTAGCTAAGCCACTTCTGAGCGTGCGTAACTTGAAGGTTCACTTTCCAATTAATCGTGGGTTTATATTTCAGCGAGAGGTAGCGCGCGTCAAAGCCGTTGATGGGATATCTTTTGACATCTTTCCTGGCGAGACGCTTGGTCTAGTTGGGGAGAGCGGAAGTGGAAAAACCACGGCTGCGAAAGCCATAATTCAGCTTCACGCATCTACGAATGGAAGTGTTAAGTTCGAGGGTTCAGAGCTTGTTGGAATGTCTAACAAAAATATGCGCAGCGTTCGCCGAAAGATGGGGATGGTTTTTCAGGACCCTTATGGGTCATTGAATCCGAGAATGCGTGCAGGTGACATAGTTGGTGAGCCACTAAAGGTTCATGGTCTCGCCTTAGATAAAGAGAACTATCGAAAAGAGGTAGCTTCTTTGTTGACCACTGTGGGGCTCAGCCCAGCGATGTCTGAACGTTTTCCTAATGAGTTCAGCGGTGGTCAACGTCAGAGGCTAGGAATTGCTAGAGCTATTGCCGCAAAGCCTAAATTATTGATCATGGATGAGTCGGTTTCGGCACTGGATGTATCGATTCAAGCGCAGATATTGAATTTATTGCAAGATCTTCAGGATCAGTACAAGCTAGCGTATCTGTTTATTGCCCATGACTTATCTGTCGTTCGTCATATAAGCCATAAGATTGCAGTGATGTATCTTGGCAAAATAGTTGAGATAGCGAATTCTGAAGAACTGTATGAACGACCTTTACATCCGTATACTCAGGCTCTCTTATCTGCGATTCCTACCCCGAATCCGATACATGAGCGATCTCGCGAGCGTATTATTTTACGGGGTGATCTGCCAAGCCCAATTTCACCACCAGATGGTTGTTCGTTCAGCACTAGGTGTTTCATTGCCACTGAGCGTTGTACTGAAACCGCTCCCGAACTTCGCACCGTTGCCCTTGATCATCAGGTGGCATGTTTTCTTGCAGGCGATTAGTTTTCTTTCAGGTAATAATCATCTTAGAAATATCTGCGAATGATTTATGGTAATTTATGTTCATCTATCGTTTCACGTGTTAAGTTGCTCAGGGCAAATTAAATTTATTTAGATGCTGATCATTCTGGAGCGTATATGTTGTGAAAATTGTTGATATTAAAACTTTTTTGATGATGGCTGGTTCGCCGGACAAAAAAGAAGGTTCAAGTTGGAGTGCTAGGAATTGGTGTTTCGTCAAGGTTTACACAGACGAAGGTATTGTTGGTATTGGTGAGGGTTCGGGTTGGCCTCGGGTAGTCCAGACAGCTATTGAAGATTTGCGCCCGGTTATTGTCGGTGAGGACCCTACGAATATCGAGAAAATCTGGCAGAAGATGCTGGTTTCCACGATGGGTAATGGCATGACGGGAACCCCAGGTTCTGGGGCAATGAATGCTATTGATATGGCATTATGGGATATTAAAGGCAAAGCTCTGGGTACGCCTGTTTGGAACCTACTTGGAGGCAAGGTAAGAGACCGTATTAGGGCGTATGGTCATGCGAAAACACCAGAGCGTGCAATTGAACTTAAAGAGCAGGGACTTACCGCAATTAAGACGGGTGGAGTGCACAGGACAGCGGATCAGGTAGAGGCAATACGTAAGGCTGTTGGCGACGAGATTGATTTAATGGTCGATGCTCATGGACCACCGTGGTACAACGTCAAGGATGCAATTATCGTTGGTAAGTCCTTGGAGCAGTTCAATCTTTTGTTTTACGAAGATCCGGTTCCTCCTGACAATGTAGATGCACTTCGTAGAGTTCAAGACAATGTAGATATTCCTATCGCGGCTGGAGAGAGGCATTCACACATATGGGGTGTACGTCGGCTTATAGAGGAAGAGATCGTAGATGTGGTTCAACCAGATACAGGGCGCATCGGCGGTATCAGCCAGATGATGAAGATCGCTGCGATGGCAGAGGCTCATTACATCTCTGTAGCTCCTCACTCTGGCTCCCTTGGACCTATAGCTGAGTATGCTGCGATACACGTGTTGGCTGCTATTCCGAACGCACTCATCCTAGAGAGGGTACATGACGATGTAGCGGTTAGATATGAAGTAACTTTGCCTCACATAGATACAGTTGACGGTCATATAGAGGTTCCCGATAAGCCGGGGCTTGGCGTAGATATCGACGAGAATGTGGCACTTGCTCATCCATCACAAGGAAACACTACTACTCCTGGTAAAGAAGGTGACGGAAATTACGAACCTGGAACTTACAACGAGCATCTTTATGTGCAGACTAGATACCGGCGACAGGCCAATTTGCGACCACCAGCATCTAGTTGATGAATGCTTAGATCGGTGCTAGGCAATCTTTGGCATAATATTTGTCATAAATTTAAATTAAGGGATAAATCAAATGTACTTGGGTACACAGGGGCAACCTGTAGACGATGATGAACTTCGAGTATTGAGCCAGCTTGGAGTGAACCACATTTCATCAGATCCGGCGGGAGACTGGACAACTTGGGATCGACATGCTTTTTTCGCTCACCAAGAAAAATTGTCTGATTACGGCATTACTTTAGACATGTCTCTGATGCCCTTAGGCTCACGCTCAGCTTTCGATAATGACGTGAAAAATGTGTTTTTAGCACCAAGCAAAGAGCGTGAAGAAGAGATTGACCAGTTGTGTCATCTGATTGAGGAAGCTGGAGTAGCTGGTATACGAGCTCTTCGCTATAACATAACGATTCTTGGGCACATGAGGACTGAGCCGCGTTATGGACGAGGAGGTGCCCAACTTTCGTCATTCGATTACTCTAAACTTGACCAGACTCTTGGCGAGTTTGAAGGCGGTGCTGCTGACGCTGATGAGATGTGGGAGCGAATTGACTACTTCTTGAGCAAAGTCGTTCCGGTTGCGGAAGAGAATAAAGTTCAACTTGCATGCCATCCTCAGGACCCTGGAATTGGTGACCGACTTTACAGAGGTGTAGCACGCGTCATGGGAACGGTAGATGGTTTGAAGAAGTTCGTATCAATGCATGAAAGTCCGTATCACGGATTGAACTTTTGTCAGGGCACCGTTTCAGAGATGCTTGAGAATCCAGGGGAAGAGATTTTCGACATAATCCGGTATTTTGGTAAACGGAATAAGATTTTTAATGTTCACTTTCGTAACATTAAAGGTGGTTTTTTAGATTTTGTCGAAGTGTTTCCTGATGAAGGCGATATCGATATGTTGAAAGCGATTCAGGTCTATGATGAGATTGATTATCAGTATATGTTGATGCCGGATCATGTTCCAGGGTTAGCCGGAGAGAATGCTCGAAGAGTCGGATTCTCATATTGCTACGGTTATATTAACGCAGCACTTCAAACTGTTGGTCGTTGATGGAGCAGCAAAAATTATTTGGTTATAAATACAAGTCAGATGGGGTGAATTCCTCTATAGGAATTCTCATAGTTCGGTTATTGGTTGGAACACCTATTTCGCTAGTAGCTGGATTTGTCGGAAATATTTTTAATGGGATTATCGTGCCATCCCCGACAGCAGGTGATGAGTTAGCTTTTCTAGCAAGAGTTGCCGTTCTTGGTTATGCGGCGTCGGCTGGTGGAATGATTGCCTGGTTCAATGCATTGGAATCTAAAACTGGAACGTTGTTCATTTGGTTCATTGCGGGCATAGGCGGCTTGACCGGAGCTACCATAGCCTACTTCATCGGATCGGTTTATATAGAACATGTTGATGTCTATATTCTCAATCAACAGCTTACGCAGGTTGTGATAATGGGTGCAGCAATAGGATCAAACGTTGTAGGCAGCATTGTCGCTGTCTTGTCTACTCGAGAAATTTTTCTAGACAAGTAGTTTGCGACTTAGTGCGTTTTTTCAATAGCGAATCCTCGCCGGTCGGTATTTCAAGCTATCTATAAGCAATCCGTATAAATATATTAAAAAAACTTGTTTATCTTGTATATAAACAATCTTGCATAGATTCATTAACGTTTTTATTTTGTGAATGCTTACCCGGTACCGCTAAATATTCGTTGACACAGGACCATAATTTGCTATTGTTGGCAAGTTCGTGAGAGACCGAAGATGGCAAACAGGTTGTGTTTGGTATTTCTTCGGTTGTTATTCACGTATGGAATTTTGAACTCTATATGGAGACAAATATGAGCCAAATCCGATTGATTCGCGCTGTTGGGCTGCTGGCACTTTCTGCCATAGCAGCCGCAATAATCGCAGCGTGTAGTAGTAGCTCTGAGCCTGAGGTGGTGATCCAAACGGTCGTCGTCGAAAAAGAGGTTAAGGGCGACACAGTTACAGTCGTAGAGACTGTTATTGTGAAAGAAAAAGGCGAGACCATCATTGAGAAGGGTGAGACGGTAATCCAGACAGTTGTAGTGGAAGCTACGGCTGCACCGGTCGCTGTTGAAGAATCTTTCTATGGTCTGCCTATGCCTTCGGTTCCTGAGGATGTAGGTGCAGCACCTGCTCCACAGTCAGCAGCCGGAGAAATAGTCGTACGTGGTGGTCTTGAGCTTCGTGGTTCAGGAGTACCTGGCGATAGTTCAGGTGGAATGTTTACCAACGTGTCAGTTACTGAAAAATTGTTCATGACTGATGAAGGTGGTAACTCCGTTGGTCAGGTTGCCGAATCTTGGGAATTGGCAGACGATCTGTCTTCGCTATCCATCAAACTGAAGGAAGGCGTCCAGTTCCATGGCGGTTTCGGTGAGCTAACTGCTGCCGACGTTGCTTGGGCAACAAACATGGGTAACCCTGGTTACAACCCTGAGTCTGCTACAGACGGTGGTTCAAACTGGGTTAACTTCCTTGGTGATAACGAAGTAGTTGCATCGGAAACCTACACAGTCAAATACACGATCGACAGTTTCGACCCTCGCTGGGCGACATTCATCCTTGGTCAGTCAGGCCTTGGCTTGAGTATCACAAGCTCGGCAGCTTATAACGAAAAGGGTGAAGACTGGGTCCGTGACAATGTCATTGGAACCGGACCTTTCGAGATAGCTAAGTACTCGCGTGATGACGTGTTGGAACTCAATGCGGTTAAAGATCACCACCGAAAGACTCCTGCGATAGACAAGTACATCCTCCGGGCTATTCCGGATGATGCGGTTGCAGAAGCAGCATTGCAGACAGGATCTGTTGACATCTCCGATGTAGCGCTCCGAAACATGACTGCATTGCAGGAAGCTGGATTCACGGTAATCGGTGCAGGAGCTGGTAGCTTCCACTCGATTTCCTTCTCAGGTAACTACTGGGAGCGCACCAACTATAAGACTGGTGAGGACCTGGGTACGAACTTCACGGTTCGCCACTCTTTGCCGTGGGTTGGTGACCCAGAGCGAGATACTTTTGGTAACCCACCAGAAGGTATGACTAACATGGAGCGAGCTCGACACGTACGAACCGCTCTTTCACTCGCAATTGACCGAGATTTGATCTCGGAAGTATTGTTTGCTGGTGCTGCATGGCCTAACTACGTTTATGGTGCAGACATCAACAACCCGAACTGGCAAGACAAGTGGGCTACGCCTTATGACACTAAGCGTGCTGAGGCTATGCTTGACGAAGCCGGATACCACCGCGATGAGGATGGAATTCGCTTTGAAATGCCATTCTTCATTCGAATTGGTCGAGGTGACGAAGAAATCGGTACTGCCGTTGCTGGTATGTGGCGAGAGATCGGCATCGATGTTCAGGACTGGAAAGCTCAGTACCAGACATACAGGCCAAACTTAATCGGTCGAACCGCAACTGCTCCTTGGATTCACTCCGCTGGTGCAGAGAGCCCGCAGGCTCCGTGGGACTGGCCGGTTATGGGTAACTCAGAGTGCTCACGTGGACGAGGCGGTTTCAACATCGCTATTGAAATCCGAGAGCTCTGTGAGTTCTACGATGCGATGGTCGCCGAAGGTGACATCGACAAGCGTATCGAGTTGCGAAACGAAAACGTTGAGTTCCTTGCACACTGGATGCCGGTTATCGGTACAGTTGCACGACCTAACGTTGCGCTAGCTAACCCGAACAAACTTGCTTCGTGGGACATGCCGCTTTCCGTTCGTGAAGCAGCATTGCACCACCCAGAATTCATCGTTCTGAAGTAAGCAAACGGTTCGAAAAAACATATCGGTGGAGTGCCGAGGGTAGTACACTCTCGGTACTCCACCTTTTTTCTGAAATAATTTGGATCGCAGATTGAGTAATCGATGAAAAACTTCTTGGCTCGACGTCTGATATTTTCTCTTATATCCCTACTTGCAGCGTCGATGGTTGTGTTTGGGCTTGCACATGCTAAGGAAGACCCAATCAATCTTTTTATACAGCCCGGATACTACATCGCTCCTGAGACACTTGAAGCTCTTAAGGCGAAATGGGGGCTCGATAAGCCGCTTGCGATTCAGTATCTAACTTGGGCAGGGAATATGTTGCGTGGCGACCTAGGTGATAGTGTTCAGCAACAACGCCCCGTTACAAAAATTGTCGGAGAAAAATGGGGAGCTACGTTTAATTTAGCTATAGTCGCGTGGGTATTTGGAACCGTCACGGGAATACCAATAGGTATCATATCTGCACTTAAACGAGGATCTACCGCTGATTATGTAGTCAGAGCATTCGCGTTAATGGGTCAGTCTCTTCCAGCGTTCTGGATAGGTCTTGTAGGTATTTGGATATTTGCTGTTTACTTGGGTTGGCTTCCTGTATTTGGAAGAGGTGAGGATCTACCATTTTTCCAGCAGGCAAAGCACTACATTCTTCCAACTCTGGTTCTTGGTTGGGGGCCAATGGCCGGATATATGAGAATAACCCGTTCAGCGATGCTTGAAGTCCTGGATTCTGAATATGTGACCCTTGCGCGTGCAAAGGGTGTTTCTAACCGGGTCGTGATTTGGAAGCATGCCTTAAGGAATGCGTTGATTCAACCAATTACCATCATGACGTTACTGCTTGCTGGTTATCTGGATGGTGCTGTGTTGGTTGAAGTGATCTTCGCATGGCCTGGTGTAGGGAGAGTAGCGGTCGAGGCGGTGAATCAGAATGACTTTATGGTTATTACCGGGACAGTTTTCATATTTACGTTCCTGTTCCTTTTTATGAGTTTAGTCGCAGATCTTCTGTACACAATTGTTGACCCGAGGATTCGATACTCATGACCGAGAGATTAAGTCCTATAGATAACACGGAAAATAGCTCAGGATTTTCTCCATTGAGACCAGTTGCCGCAACTTGGCAGTTTATCCGACGCTGGCCGGTAATCCCGGGCGTAGTGATCGTGCTGCTTGTGATTATGGCGATATTTGCCCCTTGGATTGCGACACATGACCCAAATGATCAGGACTTGAGGAGCAATTTGGCCAGACCGTTCTGGTACAACGAGTATTACGAGACAGATCGGGTTGGTAAGACTATCGAGCAGCGTCACATACTTGGTGCTGACAAATTCGGTAGGGATGTATTTAGCAGGGTCGTTTATGGGACTCGAGTTTCTTTGAGCGTTGCTGTGGTGGCGATGATCAGTGGCACGATCTTAGGTGCGTGGGCTGGGATTATGACTGGCTTCTATGGTGGACTTTTTGATGAGTTAATGACTAGGTTCGTCGATATATGGAATGCTTTACCGTTCTTATTAATTGCTCTAGTTGTCGCTGTCACGGTTGGTCAGGGCATTATTGTCATGATGGTGCTGCTCATTATGTTGACATGGGTTGGATTTGTTCGGAATATTCGCGCTGAAGTTTTTAGTTTGAAAACCCGAGACTATGTGAATGCGGCTCGGGTGGCAGGCGCTTCTGATTTGCGGATTATGTACAGACATATTTTGCCTGGTGTAGCGAATCTTTTGATGGTGCTGGCGAGCCTACGTGTCGGTGGTTTGATTATGACCGCAGCTTCACTGGCCTTCCTTGGAGTCGGAATCCCTACTCGAGTACCATCATGGGGAGCAATGATCAGCGACGGTCGTGATACGCTCGATGAAGCTTGGTGGATTTCATTTTTCCCGGGTCTGGGTATTTTCCTGACCGTAATGTCTATGAATTTCCTTGGAGACTGGATTAGAGATCGCACAGATCCGCGTTTGCGCCAGTTGAGAGACTAACAAGATCTGAATCGTTTCTTCAGATTTACGAAATGTGAGGAATATCTCAAATGCCCAGTTACGATTTGTTGATTAAGAATGGTCATGTTATCGATGCAGCTAATGGTATCGATGCAGTGATGGACTTAGGGATCGCTGGACGGGTTGTTGCCGGTGTCGCTAAGGATATTCCAGAGTCTAACGGGCGTCGGATAATTGATGCATCTGGTATGTACGTAACACCTGGTCTTATAGACATGCACGCGCACTGCACAGGTTTTGCCGGAGCGATGTTTCCTGAAGAGATGTGCTTTCCGTATGGTGTGACAACGATGGTTGATTGCGGTGGCTCAGGATGGCGCACATTCGATCAGTTCAACAAGGATGTTGTGAACAAATCTCAGGTGCGAGTGTTTGCACTTTTGAATATTGTTGGACAGGGTATGCAAGGTGATGTTGAGCAGGACATCAACGATATGGATCCAGAATTGACCGCTGAAAAAATTCGCCAGCGTTCGGATGTTTTAGTTGGTGTTAAAGTGGCCCACTTTTCTGGTACGGGTTGGGAGTCGATAGACAGAGGTGTTGAGGCAGCGCGGCTTTCTGGGACATTCGTCCTTGTTGACCAAAACGCAAAGCCAACGCGTACGTTTGCGGATATGCTAGATCGGTTGCGCCCTGGCGATGGCACGACTCACTGCTTTGGCTATGGTAAGCCAATGATTGGGAATGATGGAAAGGTGAAGGAGTATTACATTGAAGCGCGTAAACGAGGCATAAAATTTGATGTAGGCCACGGTAACAACAGCTTTTCATTTTCGATGGCCCAACCGGCTCTCGATCAGGGATTCCCACCAGATACGATTTCTACAGACATGCACCGAATGAGTTTGCATACTTCACGAGCTACTATGACCGAGGTTATGAGTAAGTTTTTGGCGATGGGCATGCCAATGGCTGAAGTGGTTGCCCGGTCGACTTGGGAGGCTGCTAAATGGATTAATCACACCGAGATTGGAACACTCACTCCTGGTGCTTCTGCTGATGTGACGATTTTGGAGTATCAAGATCGACCTGCGGGTCTTTCTGATTCAGGTCCCACCGGGTATCGGATCATGCAGGCAGGCGGTCGTCTCGTCAATCAATTGACGATTAAGGACGGTGTGGTTCGTTTTGACTATGATGGTCTATCTAAGGATGACTGGTCAGAAACGCCTTCTACGGATTTAGATCTTCCGTAGTATTATTCATCTGATATCACGCCATTTATTCTTGTGAAAAATGATTGGGCTCTCGGGCTAACGCATGCCTGTTATGTGACCGACACCAGGGTATACGTCTGGGATGAGCGCTGTATCTCCAGTTTCGATCTGCCAGTTTCGTATTTTTTTGGCTAATTCCACTACCTTTACTGAGTGAGCCGGATCGTTATAAAGATTGGTATGTTCGTATGGGTCGTTTTTAAGATCGTAGAGTTCGCTTTGGTCGCCCACTGAGAGGTTTAACTTCCATCCATCTCCAGTAACGATGCATCGATGTGGGATTTCTCGCATACGTTCGAGTTCGCTAAGTGGGAATCGCTGGTCGACACTTCGCCCGTTCCAGTCCAAGAAGATATCGTTGTCTTCTAGTGTTTCACCTTTTTTAATTCGGCCTGCTTTGGACTCTCCTTGTAGATGTTTAGGTATGTCTATATTCATAAGGTCGAGCAATGTAGGGATTGTATCTATGTGCGAGTATCGGCCTGTTACGTCCCGGCTGCCGAGCCACGGTACACGTATTAGGCATGGAACTTTTACCGATTGTTCGTACATGACTATCTTGTGAAAAAAGTTGTGGTCTCCCATCTGATCTCCGTGTTCAGAGGTGAAAACCACTATAGTTTCTTCACTGATTCCCGCTTTTTCGATTGCATCCAATATTTGTCCAACTGCCTTGTCCATGAGTGTTACGAGACCGTAGTACTTTGCTTGAACCTTTCGAAATTCTTTCTCGGAATTAGTCAGTGGTCCGTTAAATTCATCATCGGTTTCAAGTATTGATGTCTCCTGATCCTGGTTAATAACTAATCTCTTTTTAGCTTGCTCATCCGCCATAAGGGTGGACATTCTTGAAGCGTTATCTGGAGGATCTACTCTGAAAACCGGAGTTTGTGGAATATCATCAGGTTCATAAAGATCGTCAAATGGTCCCGTGTATGGAGGATGTGGCTCAAAGAAATTGACACATATAGCGAACGGGTTTGCTTTATTGTGATCTATAAATTCGCTGACTTTGCGACCTAGATATGCGGCCTTGGTATGTTCCTCGGGTAACTGGGCGGCAAAGGATCTTGAGAAAACCATTTTACCGCTGGATTCCTTATCAGGCTTGTACCCTTGAGATATCAGATACTGATGGTAATCACTCAGGATTTCATTATTATCTTCTTTGGTCGACCAGACCCTGTATTGATCTTCGATGGAGTGCCACTCGTCCCATCCTTTGCGTTTAATCACTTCGTCACCGAGATGCCATTTTCCGTAGTACGCGGTGTGATACTCCTCAGGGAAAAACTCTGCAAAGGTCTGGACCTCTTCTGGAAGCGGAATGTTGTTTTTTGTACAACCGTTTGTGTGTGGCCAAAGTCCCGTCATTAAGGTTGATCGAGAAGGAGTGCAAATAGGTGCGCTTACGTATGCGTTTTCAAAGACTAAGCTCTGGTCAGCAAGCCGATTTAGGTTTGGAGTTTCGATCCAGTCGTTGCCATAAGCTGCCATAGTGTCGGCGCGTTGCTGGTCGGTAAAGATATAAACGAGGTTAGGTTTATTGGGTTTATGCATTTGAAATTGTGGTGAATTTACTAAATGAACGGTAATGATTGGGTCTATAATCCACCTTTGAAATATGCATCTCAATAGTAAATGTGGGTCAGTTTTGGAATATAGGCATCTTGGACAATCAGGTTTGGAAGTATCGGAAATAGGTTTAGGGGCCAATAGTTTTGGCGAGCCAGGTAGGCGTGATCGTCCTGAATCTGAAGCAATTGTTCATGCAGCTATAGATCACGGCATAAACTTCATAGATACATCTAATGTTTATGCGCAGGGTCTTTCCGAGGAGTATATAGGTCATGCTCTCAAGGGCCGGCGCGATGAAATGTTGATTGGCACTAAGTTTGGATCAATGCGGAGACAAGGGCCCAATAATTTTGGTGGATCCAGAATTTTTGTTATGCGTTCAGTTGAAGATAGTTTGAAGAGGCTGCAAACCGACTATATAGACGTTTATATGATTCACCGACCAGACATACGTATGCCTATTGAGGAAACACTTCGTGCTTTAGATGATCTTGTTCGCGCCGGCAAGGTTCGATACACGGCTGGCTGCAACTTTGAGGCTTGGCGTTTAGTGAACGCTGAATGGACTAATCGCAAAAATGGGTTTGTTTCATTGACGTCATCGCAGTTCGCATATTCGATGATGACGCGGGCCGCTGAAGCAGAGATGATACCGGCCTGTCGAGAGCTAGGATTGAGTGTGGTTCCATACTTGCCATTGGCTGCTGGAATGTTGTCTGGAAAGGTGAATACATCCGGTTCCGCACCAAAGGGTACGAGGCTTGCTTTGCAAGAGGCAATGGGTGAAAGATGGATTACTCCACGCAACCTCGACCTTGTAGATCGTTTAAGTCGTTGGGCGGAGGAAAGAGGTAAGACTGTATTGGAGTTGGCTTTCGCCTGGTTGCTAGCCGAG